>NZ_LSRW01000014.1:0-52572 GCF_003104955.1 Steroidobacter cummioxidans
GCAGCGTCAGATGTGTCGCAACGGCATCTTCTTCCTGCCGGTTGGCGGGGTGACATTGCCGAACAACGTGCACCTGGACGGTCCTTCGGTCGATGCCAACACCAGCTTCAGGCGGGAGATGGTCGACTCCTATGAGCTGGGCGTGAAAACGCAGTGGGCGGGCAACAGCCTGCTGGTGAACGGCGCCGTGTTCTACCAGGACTACACCAACTTCCAGCTCAACACCTTCACCGGCCTGCAGTTCATCGTGACTTCGATGCCGCAAGTGGTGTCGCAGGGCGTGGACGTGGACTTCGTGTGGTACACGCCGCTCCAGCAGCTGAGCTTCCAGGGTGGCGTGACCTATGCCGACACGACCATCGAGGACTTCGGCGGTCCGGCCAACCTGGCGTTCTTCCGGCCCGAGCGCAAGAACGACACGCTGTCGTTCGCGCCGGAATGGTCGGCGAGCTTGTCGACGACTTACCAGCAGCCGATCGGCAACAGCCTGCAGCTACGCGGCAACATCGGTGTTCGCTACACGTCGGAGTTCAACACGGGCTCCAATCTGGATCCTCGCAAGATCCAGGAGGCGATGACGCTCGTGAATGCGCGCCTGGGCTTCGGCGCGGCGGATGAGAAGTGGATGGTCGAGCTGTGGGCGCTGAACGTGACGGATGAGGAGTACTACCAAGTGCTGTTCGACGCCACGCTGCAGGGCTCGTCGACTGCCGCCAATCGATCCGAGAGCACGCTCAACGGCTTCCTGGGCGCGCCCCGGACGTACGGTCTGACGGCTCGATTCAAGTTCTGATCGGACGCTAAGCTCTCGCAGGAGCAAGGGCGGCTTGTGTAATCAAGCCGCCCTTTTCTTTGCGCTACCATGCGCGGCATGAAACCGCTGCTATCGATAGCTCTGGCGCTGCTCGTCCTCGTTCAGCCGGCCCGCGCCGAGTGGATAGAGCGGGTCGAGGACGGAATCATGGGGACGCGCATCGCCGTGGAGCTGTGGGCGACCGACCGGGCGCAAGGCAACGCTGCCGTCGAAGCGGTACTCGCCGAGATGCGGCGGGTCGATGAGGCGATGAGCACCTACAAGCCGACCAGCGAGCTGTCCATCGTCAATGCCCGCGCCGCGCAGGAGCCGATCAAGATCTCCGGCGAACTGTTCGATCTGCTCACCACCGCGCTCGAGTATTCACGCATCACCGACGGCGCATTCGATATCACTTATGCCAGCGTCGGCTACCTGTACGATTTTCGGAAGCACGTGCGGCCGGATGAGAAACAAATCGCCGCCGCTTTGCCGGGCATCAACTACCGCCACGTCGAGCTGGACAAGAAAAACAGCACCGTGCATTTCGCCCGGCCCGGGGTGCGTATCGATTTAGGCGGCATCGGCAAAGGTCACGCCGTCGATCGCGGCATTGCCATTCTGCAAGCACGCGGCATCGACCACGCGCTGGTGACAGCCGGTGGCGACAGTCGAATCATCGGCGATCGCTTTGGCAACCCGTGGGTGGTCGGCATTCGTCATCCAGATCGCAAGGATCAAGTGATTGCGCGGATTCCACTGGAAGATGCCGCGCTGTCAACGTCGGGCGATTACGAGCGTTATTTCGACGAGAACGGCGTGCGTTACCACCACATCCTCGACCCGAAGACGGGCCGCTCGGCGAGCAAGGTGAGAAGCGCGACGATCATCGGCCCGACGGCCACGCGCACCGATGGACTGTCCAAAACAGCGTTCGTGCTGGGCCCAGAGAAAGCGATCGAAATATACAACCGGCTCGATGATATCGATGCCGTGCTGGTAACGCCGCAAGGCAAAGTCCTCTACACCAAGGGACTGATGCCGCCGGAGCCGGCGGGCAAATAAAAAAGGCCCTCTCGATGGAGAGGGCCTTTTGCTATGAATCACGCGCTCCGACGCTGGAGCGCGATTGAATCACTTCTTGGCCGCGGCCTTCTTCTTCGCGCCGCCGGCCTTCTTCTTCGGCGCGGCAGTTTTCTTGGCGCTCTTCTTGGCAGCAGCAGCCTCGACCTTCTTCGCCTTGGCAGCGGCCTTGTTCTCGGCCTTGGCCTTCTTCTCGGCCTTCTCGGCGTCGGTCTTCACGGTCTTCTTGCTGACACGCTTGGAAGCGGCTTTCTTCTTCGCTGCAGCCTTCTTCTTCGGCGCGGCCTCGTCACCTTCGGTGGACGCGGCTTCTTCAGCGACAGCTTCCGGCTGATCCAGCAACTGCATCAGCGCCATCGGCGCCGCGTCGCCCGGACGCGGGTCCATGCGCAGGATGCGGGTGTAGCCGCCCGGACGCGTCTGGAAACGGGGGCCGAGAGTCTCGAACAGCTTCACGACCACTTCGGCGTCGCGCAGCAGGGAGAACGCACGGCGGCGGTTGGCATCGCTGTCGGCCTTGCCGAGCGTGATCAACGGCTCGACCACACGACGCAACTCTTTCGCCTTCGGCACCGTGGTGCGGATGGTCTCGTGACGCAGCAGGGAAGCTGCCATGTTACGCAGCATCGCCTGGCGATGCGGAGCATTGCGGCTGAGCTGACGGCCAGAAAGTTGGTGACGCATTGTTCTTCAGTCCTTACACAGAACCGGGGCTCACGATGTGAGCCCCGGGCTTAATCTCAGATGACGTCGCGATCGTCGTCGCGTTTCAGGCTGACCGGCGGCCAGTTGTCCAGGCGCATGCCGAGCGACAGGCCGTGGCTCTCCAGGACTTCCTTGATCTCGGTGAGCGACTTCTTGCCGAGGTTCGGAGTGCGCAGCAGCTCCACTTCGGTACGCTGCACCAGGTCGCCGATGTAATGGATGTTCTCGGCCTTCAAGCAGTTCGCGCTGCGAACCGTGAGCTCGAGCTCGTCCACCGGACGCAACAGGATCGGATCGAACTGCTGCTCGGCGGCCTTGGAGGCGCCCTCGTCCTGACCCTGCAGATCCACGAACACCGACAACTGGTCCTTCAGGATCGAGCCGGCGCGGCGGATCGCCTCTTCAGCGTCGATCGTGCCGTTGGTCTCGATGTCCAGGATCAGCTTGTCCAGGTTCGTACGCTGCTCGACACGCGCGCTCTCGACCGTGTAGGTCACGCGGCGGATCGGGCTGAACGACGCATCGAGCTGCAGACGGCCGATGGGGCCGCTGGACTCTTCGAACGTGGCGCGCTGGATTGCCGGACGGTAGCCGCGGCCGCGCTCCACCTTGAGCGTCATATTCAGTTCACCGGCCTTCGTCAGATTCGCGATCACGAGGTCGGTGTTCAGCACTTCCACGTCGTGGTCGAGCTGGATGTCGCCCGCGGTCACGGGGCCCGGGCCCTTCTTGTGGAGGCGCAGCTCGGTCTCTTCACGCGCATTGAGGCGGATTGCGACCTGCTTCAGATTCAACAAAATGTCGACTACGTCTTCCTGGACGCCTTCGATGCTGGTGTACTCATGCAGCACACCGTCGATCTCCGCTTCGGTGATCGCGCAGCCAGGCATGGAGGACAACAGGACGCGGCGCAGGGCGTTACCCAGCGTGTGACCGAAGCCGCGCTCAAACGGCTCGATCACGACCTTCGCCTGCTTGGCGGTCGTGGGAGTCACCTTGACGACACGAGGCTTCAGGAATTCGCCAACGGATGCCTGCATGGACCATTCACCTATCAGGTAAGTGTTGGAAACAGATTAGATATCTGCCCCCAGAGATATGGGCTGGGGGCGGATTTGAAATCCGCCCCCAACGCAAACTTATTTCGAATACAACTCGACCACGAGGTTCTCGTTGATCTCGGGCAGAATCTCTTCGCGGTCGGGCAGCTGCTTGAACGTGCCGGTAAATTTCTTCTCGTCGACCTCAACCCACGCCGGGAAACCGACCTGGGACTTGATCTGCAACGCCGTCTGGATGCGCAACTGCTTCTGCGCCTTGTCGCGGACTGCGATCACATCGCCGGCGCTGACCTGGTACGAAGGGATGTTCACCACTTCGCCATTCACCGAGATCGACTTGTGGCTGACCAGCTGGCGGGCTTCGTTGCGGGTGGCAGCGAATCCCATGCGGTAGACCACGTTGTCGAGCCGGCCTTCGAGCAGCTGCAACAGGATCGAACCCGTCGAGCCGGACTTGCCGGTCGCCTTGACGTAGTAATTACGGAACTGCTTTTCAAGGACGCCGTACATGCGGCGCAGCTTCTGCTTCTCGCGCAGCTGCAGGCCGTAGTCGGACAAACGACCACGACGCTCACCCTTGATGCCACCCGGCGGCACTTCCAGCTTGCACTTCGATTCCAGCGACTTGACGCCGCTCTTCAAGAACAAGTCGGTGCCTTCGCGGCGGGACAGCTTGCACTTCGGACCAAGATAACGAGCCATGCGACTTCCTTAGCGAGGCGTTAGACGCGACGCTTTTTGGGCGGACGGCAGCCGTTGTGCGGGATCGGCGTGACGTCAGAAATGTTGGTGATCTTCAGGCCGCAGGCATTGAGCGCACGGACAGCGGACTCGCGGCCCGGGCCGGGGCCCTTGACGCGCACTTCCACCATCTTCACGCCGTGCTCCTGCGCGGCGGTGCCAGCCTTCTCGGCGGCGACCTGCGCGGCAAACGGCGTGCTCTTACGAGAGCCGCGGAAACCGCAACCACCGCTCGTCGCCCACGACAGGGCGTTGCCCTGACGATCGGTGATCGTGACGATGGTGTTGTTGAACGACGCGTGCACGTGGGCAATCGCATCGGTCACATGCTTTTTGACCTTCTTGCGCGCGCCGCCTTTTGCGCCGCCCTGTTTCTGCTCAGCCATAAATCCTCTGGTTCAGCTGTTACTTGCCGGCCGCGACGTTCATCTTCACCGCCGCCTTACGCGGACCCTTACGGGTGCGGGCGTTGGTGCGCGTGCGCTGACCGCGCATCGGCAGACCGCGACGATGACGGATGCCGCGGTAGCAACCGAGGTCCATCAAGCGCTTGATATTCATCGATACTTCACGGCGCAGGTCGCCTTCGACGGTGAGCTTGCCGATCGCCGAGCGCAGCGCAGCAACCTCTGCGTCGGTGAGGTTCTTCACCAGCGTGTTCTGCTTGACACCCGCGGTGTCGCAGGCCTTCTGAGCCTGGGTGCGGCCGATGCCGTAGATATGTGTGAGGCCAACCCACACATGCTTGTTCATCGGAATGTTGACGCCGGCAATACGAGCCATCTGCGGACTACTCCCCGCGACGAAAAGCGCGGAACTGTAAACTAAAAAACCTAGTTACTCAATGCTTTAAAGACTGGCACCCGCGAGGGATCAGCCCTGGCGCTGCTTATGGCGCGCGTCGGAGCAGATTACGTACACCACGCGGCGGCGGCGCACGACCTTGCAGTTCTTGCAGATCTTCTTGACTGATGCACGGACCTTCATGACTTCACTCCAACTCTTGGATGGGAACAGATTTCAGATCTGTCCCCGCCACAGACTTAACTCGTGGATCCTGGGCGGTTGTAACCGCGCAGGTTGGCCTTCTTCATCAGGCCTTCGTACTGGTGCGACATGAGGTGTGCCGCGACCTGCGCCTGGAAGTCCATGATCACCACCACCATGATCAGCAGCGAGGTACCACCGAAGTAGAACGGCACGCTGAAGCGCGAGATCAAGAACTCCGGCAGCAAGCAGACGATGGTCACGTACAGCGCGCCCCACACCGTCA
The DNA here is from genome assembly GCF_003104955.1 of Steroidobacter cummioxidans. Lineage (NCBI taxonomy): Bacteria > Pseudomonadati > Pseudomonadota > Gammaproteobacteria > Steroidobacterales > Steroidobacteraceae > Steroidobacter > Steroidobacter cummioxidans. The sequence goes on from NZ_LSRW01000014.1 coordinate 5,657, forward strand.
GCCGCGTCAGCACCTTGTCGATGTATTCGCCGGTCTGCTGACCCGGGCGGATGCCCGGAATGAAAGCGCCCGACTTCTTCAGGTTGTCTGCCGTCTCGCGCGAGTTGAACACCAGCGCGGTATAGAAGAAACAGAAGAAAATGATCAGACCGCCGTACAGGATCATGTGCGCCGGCTGACCCGGGGTCAGCGCCACCGACACGTTCTGCAGCCAGCTGAAGCTACCCGAGGTGCCGCCCCAGCTCGCGATCGTCGCCGGGAACAGCAACAAGCTCGAGGCAAAGATCGGCGGGATCACGCCCGACATGTTCAACTTGAACGGCAGGTGCGTGCGCTGACCGGCGTACATGCGACGGCCCTGCTGGCGCTTCGCGTATTCCACCGTGATGCGACGCTGACCGCGCTCCACGAACACCACGAACGCCGTCACGCCGATCACCATGATGAACAGCACCAGTGCCAGCGCCGGATTCACTTCACCGGTGCGCACCAGTTCCAGCGTGCCGCCGATGGCCGCAGGCAAGCCCGCGACGATGCCGGCCAGAATGATCATCGAAATGCCGTTGCCCAGACCGCGCTCGGTGATCTGCTCGCCCAGCCACATCAGGAACATGGTGCCAGCGACCAGCGTGACCGTAGCCACGAACACGAACTGCGGGCCCGGATTCACCACTACGCCCTGATTCTGGAACGCAATGGCCGCCGAAGCGCCCTGCACTGCCGCCAGAATCACCGTGCCGTAGCGGGTGTACTGCGTCAGCTTGCGCCGACCCGACTCGCCTTCCTTCTTGATCGCCGCCAGCGACGGCACGACCACCGCCATCATCTGAATGATGATGGACGCGGAGATGTAAGGCATGACGCCGAGCGCGAAGATCGACAGTCGCTGCAGTGCGCCGCCCGAGAACATGTTGAAGATGTCCAGGATGGTGCCCTGCTGCTCCTGGAAGAAGCGCGCGAGCGCCACCGGGTCGATGCCCGGAGCGGGAATGAACGTGCCGATGCGATACACGATCAACGCACCCAGCAAGAAGAACAACCGCTGTCGCAGCTCTGCGAAGCGGGTCATCTCGCCGAAGGCGGACAGAGACGCAGCGGTGGCGGGTTTGGTGGCCACGGAGTCCTTGTCGTTCAGTGCTTCGTTACAACCGTCGGAGGCTGCTTACTTAGCAGCCTCGACCACTTCGATCTTGCCGCCGGCAGCTTCCACCGCCGCCTTGGCACCCTTGGTCAGATGCACGCCCTTGATGGTCACGGCGCGGCTGATGCCGCCCGAAGACACGATGCGTGCGCGCTCGGCCGTGGCTGGGACGACGTTCGCCGCCTTCAGCGCATCCAGATCAATGACGTCGGCTTTGACCTTTGCAAGCTCCGACAGGCGCACTTCGGCGACGGTCGGCGCGATCTTGGAGCGGAAGCCGAACTTCGGCAGCCGGCGCTGGATGGGCATCTGGCCGCCTTCGAAGCCGACCTTGTGGTAGCCGCCCTTACGAGCGCGCTGACCCTTCACGCCACGGCCGCAGGTCTTACCCTGGCCGGCGGACGCACCACGACCCACGCGAAGACGCGGCTTCTTGCTGCCCGGAGCGGGCGACATTTCATTGAGGCGCATGATTCAGCCCTTCAACTCTTCGACTTTCAGCAGATGACGCGAGGCGGTCAGCATGCCGCGAATTTCCGGCGTGTCCGCTACGGTCACGGTGTCACGAATACGGCGCAGGCCCAGTCCACGCACGGTGGCGCGATGTGCCTTGAGCTGGCCGAAGACGCTCTTCACGAGCGTGACCTTGTAGCCCTTGTTGCTTGCCATGACGACTTCCTAAATTGGTGCGCGTGGGTGATCGCCCGGCTTACTGGCCGAGGATCTCCTCGACGCTCTTGCCACGCTTCGCCGCGATGTCATCGGGCGACTGCGCGCTGTTCAACGCATTCATCGTGGCGCGCACGATGTTGATCGGATTACGCGAGCCGTAGCTCTTGGCGAGCACGTTACGCACACCGGCACACTCGAACACGGCGCGCATACCGCCACCCGCGATCAAGCCCGTACCGTCGGCGGCCGGCTGCATGAACACGCGCGTCGCGCCGTGACGGCCGTGCACCGCGAAGTGCAGCGTCGCGTTCTTCAGCGATACGGTCGACAGGTTCTTGCGAGCCGCCTGCATCGCCTTCTGGATCGCGACCGGCACTTCACGCGCCTTGCCGTAACCGAAGCCGACCTTGCCGCGTCCGTCGCCGACCACCGTGAGCGCGGTGAAGCCGAACTGGCGACCGCCCTTCACGACTTTCGCGACGCGATTCACCGCAACGAGCTTCTCAATGTACTCGTCGCCCGCCTGGTTCTTTTCAACTCTGGCCATGTGGTGTCTCTCTTAGAATTCCAGACCGTTCTCACGCGCCGCATCGGCCAGCGCCTTGATACGACCGTGGAACTTGAAGCCGGAACGATCGAAGGCCACCTTGGTGATGCCCTTCGCCTTGGCGCGCTCGGCGATTGCTTTGCCGACGGCGGCAGCGGCGATCGCATTGCCGGTGCCCTTCAAACCATCGCGCACGTCCTTCTGCAAGGTCGAGGCGACGGCAAGCACCTTCGACTCGGTGTCGAAGATCTGCGCGTAGATGTGCTGTGACGTGCGATGCACCGACAGCCGCAGAACCTTCAGTTCGCGGATCTTGGCGCGCGCGCGAATCGCGCGGCGCAGTCGTTGAGCATTTTTGTTCATAACTAGTTTCCCGAAATGACCGGTACTCTCTGGCACGACGCCTGAGCCGATATCACTTCTTCTTGGCTTCCTTCAGTTCGATCTTCTCGCCGGCATAGCGCACGCCTTTGCCCTTGTAAGGCTCCGGCGGACGGAACGCGCGGATGTCGGCGCAAACCTGGCCGAGCTTCTGCACGTCCGAACCCTTGACCAGAATTTCGGTCTGGCTCGGCGTTTCGATGGTGATGCCCTCGGGCGCCGTGTAGACGACCGGGTGCGAGAAACCCAACGTGAGGTTCAGGTTCTTGCCCTGGGCAGCGGCGCGGTAACCGACGCCGACGAGCTCGAGCTTGCGCTCGTAACCCTTGCTCACGCCCTCGACGATGTTGGCGAGGTGCGCGCGCGTGGAACCGGCGACCATGTCGGCTTCGCGACCGTCGTTGGCCTTCTCCACCTTGAGCTCGGCGGCATCCTGCACCACTTTCACCAGCTTGCTGTTGAGCGCCAGGCTCAACGTGCCCTTGGCGCCCTTGACGCTGATGTTGTCGGGGCTGATCGTGACGGTCACGCCCTGCGGCACTGGGACCGGCTGTTTAGCTACTCGAGACATTGCTGTGCGTTCCTATCAGGAAACGATGCAGATGACTTCGCCGCCGTGCCCAGCGGCACGCGCCTGGCGATCCGTCATCACGCCCTTGGACGTGGAAACGATGGCGACGCCCAGGCCGCCGAGAATCGACGGCAGCTCGTCCTTGCCCTTGTAGACGCGCAGGCCGGGACGGCTGACGCGCTCGAGGCGGTCGATGACCGGGCGGCCCTGGTAATACTTCAACTGCACCGCCAGGGTTGGCTTGCCTTCCACGTCAGACGCGGAAAAGGTTTTTTTCGATATAGCCTTCGTCCTTCAGCACCTTGGCAATCGCCACCTTCACCTTGGAGGTGGGGGCGTTGATTTCGGTTTTGCCAGAAGACTGCCCGTTACGAATACGGGTCAGGAAGTCGGCGATCGGATCCGTCATGCTCATTTATGCGTGCTCCAGAGGTACCAGCCGTTACCAGCTGGCCTTGCCGAGGCCCGGAATTTCGCCGCGCATGGTCGCTTCGCGCAGCTTGGTGCGGCCCAATCCGAACTTGCGGTAGAAACCGCGCGGACGGCCGGTGATTGCGCAGCGATTACGCAGGCGGCTCTTGCTCGAGTCGCGCGGCAGAGCCTGCAACTGAGCCACAGCAGCTTCGCGTTCCGCCGGCGTGGAAGTCGGCTTGCGAATGATCTCTTTCAGCTTCGCGCGCTTGGCGGCGTAGCGCTTTACCAGCTTCGCACGCTTGTCTTCGCGATTGACCATCGATGTCTTGGCCATAAACCTAGCTCCCGCCGTTACTTGCGGAACGGAAAATTGAACGCTTCCAACAACGCGCGGCCGGACTTGTCGTCCTTGGCGGTCGTGGTGATCGTGATGTCCATGCCGCGGAGCGCATCGATCTGGTCGTATGCGATTTCCGGGAAGATGATCTGTTCTTTGACGCCGAAGTTGTAGTTGCCCTGGCCGTCGAAGGAGCGCGCGCTCACACCGCGGAAGTCGCGGATACGAGGCATCGCGATGCTCACCAGACGATCCAGGAACTCATACATACGCGCGCCACGCAGCGTCACCTTGGCGCCGATCGCCAGACCGTCGCGGACCTTGAAGGTCGCAACCGACTTGCGCGCGCGCGTGACCAGCGGCTTCTGACCGGTGATCTTGGTGAGATCGCCGACCGCGTTGTCCATGATCTTCTTGTCCGCGACCGCTTCGCCGACGCCCATGTTGACCGTGATCTTGGTGATCTTCGGCACTTCCATGACGTTCGCGAGCTGCAAGGTTTCCTTGAGCTGCGCGACGATCGTGTCGCGGTAATACTGTTCGAGTCTTGCCTTAGCCATCTTCGTTTACCTGTGGACCCGCTCCGACGCTTACGCGTCGACGGTTTCCTTGTTGGACTTGAAGAAGCGCACTTTCTTGCCATCGGCGAGCGTACGGATGCCCACGCGATCGGCCTTCTTCGTCACGGGATTCCACAACGCGATGTTGGACAGATCGATCGAGGTTTCTTTCTCGACGATGCCACCCTGCACGTTGCGCTGCGGGTTCGGCTTGGTGTGCCGCTTGACCATGTTGATGCCCTCGACGACCACACGGCCTTCGAGAACTTTGGTCACCGTGCCACGGCGGCCTTTATCACGGCCGGTGGTCACGACGACTTCGTCACCCTTACGAATCTTGTTCATGACCCAACTCTCAAAGAACTTCGGGAGCCAGCGAAATGATCTTCATGAACTGCGCAGTACGCAGCTCGCGAGTCACGGGTCCGAAGATACGGGTGCCCACCGGCTCCAGCTTGTTGGTCAGCAACACCGCAGCGTTGCCATCGAAGCGGATCAGCGAGCCGTCGGCACGACGCACACCGAACTTGGTGCGCACCACCACGGCATCATAGACCTCGCCCTTCTTCACTTTGCCGCGCGGAATGGCATCACGGATGCTGACCTTGATGACATCGCCGACCGTCGCGTAGCGACGCTTCGAGCCGCCGAGCACCTTGATGCACATCAGGCTGCGGGCGCCGCTGTTGTCAGCGGCATTCAACAACGTTTGCATCTGGATCATGGCGCGGCCTCCACGGCTTCAACCTGCACGGCGCGCTGGACGATCTTCACCAGACGCCAGGACTTGTGACGCGACAGCGGGCGGCACTCTTCGATGGCCACGGTGTCGCCTTCACGGCATTCGTTGTTCTCGTCATGAGCGAGATACTGGGTCGAGCGGCGCTGATACTTGCCGTACACAGGGTGCGGCACGTAGCGCTCGACAGCGACCGTGATGGTCTTCTGCATTTTGTTGCTGACGACCTTACCCGTCAGCTGACGCGCAGCCTTGGTCTTCTCGGTGCTCATGGTTACTTACTACCTTTCGCGGCGGCCGCACGGCGCTGTTCGGCAGCCACGGTCTTCAAGCGCGCGATGTTGCGACGGACCTTGCTGAACTGGTCCGGCTTCGCGGCCTGGCCGGTGGCGCGGGCCATGCGGAGATTGAACTGTTCGCGACGCAGCTCCAGCAGCTCTTTCTGCAGATCAGCGGGCGACTTGGCGCGCAATTCTTTAGCGGTGCTCATGTCCTGACTCTCAACCTGCTGACACGTGGCGCGTCACGAACTGCGTGTCCACCGACAGCTTCGACGCCGCCAGGCGGAACGCCTCGCGGGCGATTGCTTCGCTCACGCCTTCCATCTCGAACAACACCTTGCCGGGCTTGATCTTGGCGACGTAGTACTCGACGTTGCCCTTGCCGGAGCCCATTCGGACTTCCAGCGGCTTCTTGGAGATCGGCAGGTCCGGGAACACGCGAATCCACACCTGACCGCCACGCTTCACGTAACGGGTCATGGCACGACGCGCAGCTTCCAGCTCACGCGCGGTCATGCGCGCACGGCTGGTGGCCTTCAGGCCGTATTCGCCGAAGGCGACGTAGTTACCGCTCTGCGCAAGGCCGGCGTTACGGCCCTTGAACGCCTTGCGGTACTTGGTGCGTTTGGGTTGCATCATGTTGGATTACCTCAGGCCGTCGCTTCCGCGCCAGCAGCCTGACCGTCAGCCGTCTCTGCCGGCTGTTCCTGCGTGTTGAACACTTCGCCCTTGAAGATCCACACCTTGACGCCGATGACGCCGTAGTTGGTGCGGGCTTCAGCCAGGCCGTAATCGATGTCCGCGCGCAGCGTGTGCAGCGGAATGCGGCCTTCCCGGTACTGCTCGGTGCGAGCGATTTCTGCGCCGTTCAAGCGACCGGCGACACGCACCTTGATTCCCAGAGCGCCAATGCGCATGGTGTTGGTCACGGCGCGCTTCATGGCGCGACGGAACATCACGCGACGCTCGAGCTGCTGCGCAATGCCTTCGGCAACCAGCATCGCGTCGAGCTCGGGCTTACGGATCTCGGCGATGTTGATGCGCACGTCGGCCGTCGGCATCTTCATCATCTTCGAGACCTGGCCACGCAGCTTCTCGATGTCCTCACCCTTCTTACCAATCACGATGCCGGGACGCGCAGTGTGAATGGTGATATTCACTTTGCGGGCGGCACGCTCGATCTGGATGCGGCTCACCGAAGCTTCAGACAGCTTCTTCTTCAGCAGCTCGCGCACCTGGAAGTCGGTGTACACGTGCGCCGGGAAGTTCTTGCTCGAGGCATACCACTTCGAGGTCCACTCACGGGTGATACCGAGGCGGATGCCGACCGGATTGACTTTTTGACCCATGGCTCTTACTCGCTCTTACCGTCGCCGACCGTCACGATGATGTGACTGTTGCGCTTCCAGATTCGATTGCCGCGGCCCTTGGCACGCGCGTGGAAACGCTTCAGCACGGGGGCGGTGTCGACAGTGACGGTCTGCACCTTCAGCTCGTCCACATCCGCGCTCAGGTTGTTCTCCGCGTTCGCAACGGCGGACTCCAGCACCTTGAGGACCAGACGCGCGCCCTTCTTCGGCGTGAACTTCAGTGTGTTCAACGCGAGGCCCACCGGCTTGCCGCGGACCATGTCCGCGATCAGGCGGCACTTCTGCGGAGAGATGCGCGCGTACTTTAATTTCGCAGCGACTTGCATGCTTACTTCTCCGTCTTCTTGTCGCCCGAGTGACCCTTGAAGGTCCGTGTCGGGGCGAACTCGCCGAGCTTGTGGCCGACCATGTTCTCGGACACGAGCACGGGGATGTGCTGGCGACCGTTATGCACGGCCAGCGTCAGTCCCACCATATCCGGCAGGATCATCGAACGGCGCGACCAGGTCTTGATCGGACGACGATCGTTCTTCTCGGCGGCGACGCGCACCTTCTTGGCGAGGTGCAAGTCGACGAACGGACCTTTCTTTACGGAACGAGGCACGTTGCAATCCTCTTAAGCTCAGTTACGGCGGCGGATAATCATGCCCGCCGTGCGCTTGTTACGACGCGTCTTCTTGCCCTTGGTGTTCCAACCCCATGGGCTCACCGGATGCGGATTACCCTGGCCGGACTTACCTTCACCACCACCGTGCGGGTGATCGACCGGGTTCATGACCACACCACGCACCGTCGGGCGGACGCCGCGCCAACGGATGGCGCCGGCCTTACCGTAGCTGCGCAGGTTGTGTTCGCCGTTAGAAACTTCACCGATGGTCGCGCGGCAGTCGACGTGCACCTTGCGCATTTCGCTGGAGCGCAGGCGGATGGTCGCGTACATGCCTTCGCGAGCGGCCAGCTGGGCGGAGCCGCCGGCGCTGCGAGCGATCTGTGCACCCTTGCCGGGCTTCATCTCGATGCAGTGAATCGTGGTACCGATCGGAATGTGGCGCAGCTGCATCGCGTTGCCAGCCTTGATCGGGGACTCAGCGCCAGACTGCACGACGTCGCCCGGGGCCACGTCTTTCGGCGCGATGATGTAGCGGCGCTCGCCATCCTTGTACAGCACGAGCGCAAGGTGCGCGGTGCGGTTCGGATCGTACTCGATGCGCTCAACTTTACCGGCGATGCCGTCTTTATCGCGCAAGAAGTCGATGACGCGGTACTTCTGCTTGTGACCGCCGCCCTGGTGGCGCACGGTCTGACGGCCGGAGTTGTTACGCGCGCCGGTAGCGTTCTTGTGCGTGACCAGCGAGGTCTCGGGGCCACCCTTATGAAGGTGATCGCGCGAGATCTTGACCTGGAAGCGGCGCCCCGGCGAGGTCGGTTTGGACTTGATCAATGCCATGACTGATATTCCTGATGCTGCCGGTGGGCCGTTAGGCCTCGGTACCGGTCAGGTCAATGCTCTGACCCGGAGCCAGACGCACATAAGCCTTCTTGTAGTCCTGCCGGCGACCGAGCCGCTGGCCGAAGCGCTTCTGCTTGCCGGCGACGTTCACGACGTTCACGTCCGCCACTTTGACTTCGAACATCAACTCGACCGCGGCCTTGATGTCGGTGCTGGTGGCATCGCGACGGACACGGAACACGAATTGATTCGCCGTCTCGGCGATTCGTGCGCTCTTCTCGGACACATGCGGTCCGAGCAGCACGTTCATCAGTTTTTCCTGACTCATGCGAGCCTCTCTTCGAGCAGGCGAACGGCACCGACCGTCGCGAGCACTTGGTCATGACGAGCGAGGCTCAGCGGATCGAGCGCGCTCACCGGCAACACGTCGACATACGGCAGGTTGCGCGAGGCGAGCTCCAACTTCTCGTCGAAGGCCTCGACCAGCACCAACACGTTGTCGCCCTGGTTCAGTTCCTTGAGCTTCTGCACCAACAGCTTGGTCTTCGGTGCTTCCAGCTCGATACCGTTGACCACCTGCAGGCGATCGGTGCGGGCCAGCTGCGACAACATGGCCTGCAGCGCCGCGCGGTACATCTTGCGGTTCACTTTCTGAGAGAAGTCACGCGGCTTGGCAGCGAACGCACGGCCACCGCCCACCCAGATCGGGCTACGGATGGAGCCGGCACGCGCCTGACCGGTGCCCTTCTGACGCCACGGCTTGATGCCGCCGCCGCGCACTTCGGCCTTGGTCTTCTGGGCTTTGGTGCCCGCACGACCCGCCGCCATGTAAGCGACGATGATCTGGTGCACCAGGGATTCGTTGTACTCGCGGGCGAACGTCGTGTCGGAGACCTGGACGTCCTGAGCCTGCGCGCCTTTGCTGATGAGTTTGAGGTTCATGGGCGCCTACTCTTACTTCTTCGCCGGGGCAATGCGCTTGCGGCGCAGCTGCGCAGCAGCCTTGACCGAGGGACGCACGATCACCTGGCTGCCCGGCGCACCCGGGACGGCACCGCGAATCAGGATCAGGTTGCGCTCGGCATCGACGCGCACGACGCTGAGATTCTCGATGGTGCGACGGACCTGGCCCATGTGGCCGGACATGCGCTTGCCCTTGAACACGCGACCCGGGGTCTGACGCTGACCGATAGAACCAGGCGAGCGGTGCGACACGGAAACACCGTGCGTAGCAGGCAGACCGCCGAAGTTGTGACGCTTCATGGTGCCCGCGTAACCCTTACCGATGGTGGTGCCGGTCACGTCGACGACCTGGCCCACTTCGAAATGGTCGACCTTGAACTCGAAGCCCGCAGCGACATCCTTGAAGTCTTCGCCGTTGAGGCGAAACTCGACCAGGTTCTGGCCGGGAGCAACTTTGACTTTGGCGTAGTGGCCCGTCAGGGACTTGTTGGTATGCGACGCCTTGCGATCGCCAACGGCGACCTGCACAGCGCGATAGCCATCGGCCTCGAGCGTACGCACCTGCGTGACGCGGTTCGGCACGGCTTCGATGACGGTCACCGGCACGGTCTCACCCGCTTCAGTGAAGACGCGCGTCATACCCGCCTTTCGACCGACCAGACCTGGGGTCTTGGCAGCGCTCATCGTGATTCCTCGTTAATTACGGCGATACCGCCCGCCCCGGCTCATGACCGGTACGGTGCGACACCGCGCTGATCCAGCGCCTGCGACTACGATTGGCCGCAAGCGGTAAAACAGGTTCTCTGCAGTGAAATCGGCGACGGGAATTCGAGAGGAACGACCAGGGATTCCCTAGTCATGCCGCTCGAGCGGTACCCCGTCAGGGCCAGACCTCGGCGCAAAAGAGGCGCGAATTATAGTCAGCTAAACCGACTTTGCAAGCGCCTCGCTGACTTACGTCAGATTTCCATCCCTGCGGCCGGCAATTCCGGCGTTTCCCTGGTCCGATTTGCCGGCGAAGCCGGCAAATCAACGAAAAGGACCTTGTCGCGCGGGTCACCGGCGCAGCCGGCGACCCGAGCGTCTTAGTTCAACTTGATCTGGACGTCCACGCCGGCCGGCAATTCCAGCTTCATCAGCGCGTCGACGGTCTTGTCCGTCGGGTTCAGGATGTCCATCAGGCGCTTGTGGGTGCGGATCTCGTACTGATCGCGCGCGTCCTTGTCGCCGTGCGGGGAGACCAGCAGGGTGAAGCGCTCCATCTTGGTCGGCAGCGGCACCGGGCCACGCACCGTGGCGCCCGTGCGCTTGGCGGTCTCGACGATTTCACGCGCCGAGTTGTCGATCAGACGGTGATCGAACGCTTTCAGGCGGATGCGGATGTTTTGGTTCGTTGCCATGATTTGTCTCTTGAAACGCCGGCGGGTTGGTCCGCCGGCGCTCGTTAAGAATCGAGTTACTTGATGATCTTGGCGACGACGCCGGCGCCGACCGTTCTGCCACCTTCACGGATGGCGAAGCGCAGGCCCTCTTCCATCGCGATCGGCGCGATCAGCTCGACCACCATCTTGATGTTGTCGCCCGGCATGACCATCTCGACGCCTTCCGGCAGCTCGCACGCGCCGGTCACGTCCGTGGTACGGAAGTAGAACTGCGGACGATAGCCCTTGAAGAACGGCGTGTGACGGCCGCCCTCTTCCTTCGTCAGCACGTACACCTCAGCTTCGAACTGCGTGTGCGGCTTGATCGAACCGGGCTTGCACAGCACCTGGCCGCGCTCCACTTCCTCACGCTTCGTGCCACGCAGCAGCACGCCCACGTTGTCGCCCGCCTGGCCCTGATCCAGCAGCTTGCGGAACATCTCAACGCCCGTGCACGTCGTCTTCTGCGTCGCCTTGATGCCGACGATCTCAACTTCGTCGTTCACCTTCACGATGCCGCGCTCGATACGACCCGTCACCACCGTGCCGCGGCCGGAGATCGAGAACACGTCTTCCACCGGCATCAGGAACGCGCCGTCGACCGCACGCTCCGGCACCGGGATGTACTTGTCCATCTCTTCGACCAGCTTCAGCACCGCCGGCACACCGATCTCGCTCTGATCGCCTTCCAGCGCCTTCAGCGCCGAGCCCTTCACGATCGGCGTGTCATCGCCAGGGAAGTCGTACTTCGACAGCAGCTCGCGCACTTCCATCTCGACCAGTTCCAGCAGCTCGGCGTCATCCACCATGTCCGCCTTGTTCAGGAACACCACGATGTACGGCACGCCGACCTGACGGGCCAGCAGGATGTGCTCGCGCGTCTGCGGCATCGGGCCGTCAGCGGCCGAGCACACCAGAATCGCACCGTCCATCTGGGCGGCGCCGGTGATCATGTTCTTCACGTAGTCGGCGTGGCCCGGGCAGTCCACGTGCGCATAGTGGCGATTGTCCGAGCTGTACTCCACGTGCGAGGTCGCGATCGTGATGCCGCGCGCCTTCTCTTCCGGCGCCTTGTCGATCTGGTCGTACGCCTTGAACTCGCCGCCGTGCTTCTCCGCCATCACCTTCGTCAAAGCGGCCGTCAACGTGGTCTTGCCATGGTCGACGTGACCAATGGTGCCTACGTTTACGTGCGGTTTGGTGCGTTCAAATTTCTCTTTGGCCACGGCGGCGTTCCTCTATATAACTTTCAAAAAATAGCTCAAGTTTGTCTGGCTGCTGGCGAACCCTTTCGCCGTCAGCCCTTCTTGGTAATCACGTTGGCGACGTTCGATGGCACTTCCATGTACTTGGCAAATTCCATCGTGTACGTGGCACGACCCTGGCTCATCGAGCGCATGGACGTGGAGTACTGGAACATCTCGGCCAGCGGCACCTCGGCGGTGACCACCTTGCCGGAGATGGAATCTTCCATGCCGACGATCTGGCCGCGACGGCGGTTCAGGTCGCCCACGATGTCGCCGTAATAATCTTCCGGCGTCACCACTTCCACTTTCATGATGGGCTCGAGAATCACCGGCTTGGCATTCGCCATGGCGTCCTTGAAGGCCATGGAGCCGGCGATCTTGAACGCCATTTCGTTCGAGTCGACGTCGTGATACGAGCCGTCGAACAAGGTCGCCTTCACGTCCACGACCGGGTATCCGGCCAGCACACCGTAGGTGGTGGCTTCCCTGATGCCCTTCTCGACCGCGGGAATGTATTCCTTCGGCACGCTGCCGCCGACGATGGCATTGACGAATTCGAAGCCCTTGCCGGCTTCATTCGGTTCCAGCGTGATCCAGACGTGGCCGTACTGGCCGCGACCGCCGGACTGACGCACGAACTTGCCTTCCTGATCGACCTTGGCGCGGATGGTCTCGCGGTACGCGACCATCGGCTTGCCGACGTTCGCTTCCACCTTGAACTCGCGCTTCATCCGATCGACGATGATTTCCAGGTGCAACTCGCCCATGCCGGCGATGATGGTCTGACCAGACTCCGGGTCGCTCGACAAGCGGAACGACGGATCTTCCTTCGCCAGGCGCTGCAGGGCGAGGCCCATCTTTTCCTGGTCGACCAGCGTCTTGGGCTCGACCGCGACGGAAATCACCGGCTCGGGGAAATCCATCTTCTCCAGCTGGATGGGATGCTCGGGGTCGCACAGCGTATCGCCCGTAATCACATCCTTCAGGCCCACGGCCGCGGCGATATCGCCGGCGCGGACTTCTTTGATCTCGTTGCGATCGTTGGCATGCATCTGCAGCAAGCGGCCGATGCGCTCCTTCTTGCCCTTGCCCGGGTTGCTCACGGTGTCGCCGGAGTTGAGCACACCGGAGTACACACGGAAGAACGTGAGATTGCCGACGAACGGATCGTTGAGGATCTTGAACGCGAGCGCCGAGAACTTCTCCGCGTCGCTGGCCTTGCGCGTGCCTTCCTTGCCATCGGCCAACAGGCCTGTCACCGGCGGCATCTCCACCGGCGAGGGCATGTACTCGATGATGGCATCGAGCATCGCCTGCACGCCTTTGTTCTTGAACGCCGAGCCGCACATGCAAACCACGATCTCGTTGCGAATCGAGCGCTCACGCAGGCCCAGCTTGATCTCGTCTTCGCTGAGCGTGCCCTCTTCGAGGTACTTGTTGAGTAGCGTCTCGTTGGCTTCGGCGGCCGCCTCGATCATCTTGGCGCGCCACTCTTCGCACTGTTCCTGCAGGTCCGCGGGAATCTCGCGGTACTCGAAGCGCGTGCCCTGGGTGGAATCGTCCCACCAGATTTCCTTCATGCGGATCAGATCGACCACGCCGACGAATTTGTCTTCGGCGCCGATCGGCAGCTGAATCGGCACGGCATTGCCGCGCAGGCGCTGCTGGATCTGCTCGACACAACGCAGGAAGTTGGCGCCGGCGCGGTCCATCTTGTTGACGAACGCGATGCGCGGCACTTCGTACTTGTTCATCTGCCGCCAGACCGTTTCGGACTGCGGCTGCACGCCGGCCACCGCACAGAACACGGCGACGGCGCTATCGAGCACGCGCAGGCTGCGCTCGACTTCGATGGTGAAGTCGACGTGGCCCGGGGTGTCGATGATGTTGATGCGATGTTCGGGGAAGTTGCTTTCCATCCCCTTCCAAAAACAGGTCGTTGCCGCGGCGGTAATGGTGATGCCGCGCTCCTGCTCCTGTTCCATGTAGTCCATGACAGCTGCGCCGTCATGCACTTCACCGATTTTGTGCGATACGCCCGTGTAAAAAAGAATGCGCTCGGTCGTCGTCGTCTTGCCCGCGTCAATGTGGGCAGAGATGCCGATGTTCCGATAGCGTTCGATGGGCGTAGTACGTGCCACAGTGGTCTCTTGAGGTTTGCGAAAGATGGGTCGCGAGTGCGACTTTCATCGTTCGCACTCCGTTTACCAGCGGTAGTGAGCGAACGCCTTGTTCGCTTCTGCCATACGGTGCGTGTCTTCACGCTTGCGCACGGCTGAACCGCGGTTCTCAGAAGCATCCAGCAGCTCGGCCGCGAGGCGTTGCGCCATCGACTTCTCGCTGCGCGCCGAGGCGGCCTCGATCAACCAGCGCATGGCCAATGTCTGGCGGCGGGCCGAGCGAACTTCAACGGGCACCTGGTAGGTGGCGCCACCGACGCGGCGGCTCTTCACCTCGACCGTGGGCTTCACGTTGTCCAGCGCCTGCGTCAGCAGTTCGATCGACTGCTCGTTGGGCTTGCCAGTCTTCTCGGTGATGCGATCGACCGCTCCATACACGATCTTTTCCGCGACCGACTTCTTGCCGCGCTCCATGACCATGTTGACGAACTTGGCCAGCAGCAGGCTGTTGAACCGCGGGTCGGGGAGAATCGTGCGGGTCGGGGCCGAGGCTCTACGAGACATGAGGTGCTACCTTCACAAAATTTCGTTTTGCACGCGTTTAGCGCGTGCATGGATAAGTGCGCCGGTTATTTCTTCGGGCGCTTTGCGCCGTACTTGGAACGGCCCTGACGGCGGTCATTGACGCCCGCGCAGTCCAGGGTGCCGCGCACCGTGTGGTAGCGCACGCCCGGGAGGTCTTTCACACGACCGCCGCGGATCAGCACCACCGAGTGTTCCTGCAGGTTGTGGCCTTCGCCGCCGATGTAGCTGATGACCTCGAAGCCGTTGGTCAGGCGCACCTTGGCGACCTTACGCAGGGCGGAGTTCGGCTTTTTCGGCGTCGTGGTGTACACGCGCGTGCAAACGCCACGCTTCTGCGGGCAGGCAGCGAGCGCGGGCACCTTCGTCTTGTAATTCGGCGATGAGCGCGGCTTACGGACGAGCTGACTGATACTGGCCATAACCTAATGATTCCTAGAGAGAACACGAAGCCGCCTAGCTCATCGCTAAAGGCGGCCTAAGTAAATTCGGGTGACTGGCGGGCGGAAGATGGTCGGCGCCGGCCTAATCAAAGGCGCGGGATTGTAGGAATGTGACCCTGCAGTGTCAACGGCTTAGAGGCCCGACATTGGCTTTTCTGCGGGTCTGGCGGGGGAGGTACACCCTCCCCCGCGCCATTCTCTTACTCCGCGGAGGCTTCGTCCGACACTGACTCCTCGGTATCCACCCCACCGCCGCCCATATCCATGAACCCACGGCCGCTGCCGGAATCCCGGCGACGACGACGCGAGTGGTAGAACGAGCCCGTACCCGCCGGGATGAGCCGGCCGACGATGACGTTCTCCTTCAAGCCACGCAGATCGTCCTTCAGACCGCGCACGGCCGCTTCGGTCAGCACGCGGGTGGTCTCCTGGAAGGAGGCCGCGGAGATGAACGATTCGGTCGCCAGCGAGGCCTTGGTGATGCCCAGCAGCACCGGCTCGAGGCGCGCGGGAATCTTGCCCGCCTCCACGACCCGCTCGTTGACATCCGTCACGCGGGCGCGATCCAGCTGCTCGCCGCGCAGCAGGGTCGTGTCGCCAGCGTGGGCGATTTCGACCTTACGCAGCATCTGGCGGATGATCACTTCAATGTGCTTGTCGTTGATCTTCACGCCCTGCAGTCGGTACACGTCCTGGATTTCGCGGACCAGGTAGTTGGCCAGCGACTCCACACCCTGCAAGCGCAGGATGTCGTGCGGGTTCGGCTCGCCGTCGGCGATCACTTCGCCGCGCTCCACCTGCTCACCTTCGAACACGTTCAGGTGACGCCACTTCGGAATCAGCTCCTCGTGCTTCTCGCCCTGCTCGTCGGTAATGATCAAGCGGCGCTTGCCCTTGGTTTCCTTGCCGTAGCTCACGGTGCCCGAGTACTCGGCGAGGATCGCTGAGTCCTTCGGCTTGCGAGCTTCGAACAAGTCCGCGACGCGCGGCAGACCGCCGGTGATGTCGCGGGTCTTCGACGACTCTTGCGGGATACGCGCGATAACGTCGCCGACCGACACCTTCGCACCGTCTTCCAAGCTCACGATGGCGCCCGTGGGCAGCGCGTACACGGCCGGAATATCGGTGTTCGCGAAGGTGACTTCCTTGCCCTTGGCATTCACCAGGCGCACCACTGGACGCAGGTCCTTGCCGCCCGAGCTGCGCTGCTTCGGATCCATCACGACGGTGCTGGACAGGCCGGTCACTTCGTCGACCTGGCTCTGCACGGTCACGCCGTCGATGAAGTCCTGGAACTTGATGAAGCCCGCCACTTCGGTCACGACCGGGTGGGTGTGCGGGTCCCAGGTCGCGACGATCTGACCGGGTTCGATCGGATCGCCGTCCTTCACCGTAATCACGGCGCCGTACGGAATCTTGTAACGCTCACGCTCGCGACCGAACTCATCGACCACGCCGAACTCGCCGGAGCGCGAAGTCGCGACCCAGTGGCCCTTCTCGTGGTGCACGGTCTTGAGGTTGTGCAGACGCGCGGTGCCCTTGCCCTTCGCTTCCACCGAGTTCGCGGCTGCAGCTCGAGACGCCGCACCACCGATGTGGAACGTACGCATCGTCAGCTGCGTGCCGGGCTCACCGATGGACTGCGCGGCGATGACGCCGACCGCTTCACCCATGTTGATGCGATGACCACGCGCGAGGTCGCGGCCGTAGCACTGCGCGCACACGCCGTAGCGGACTTCGCAGGCGATGGGCGAACGCACCTTCACCTGGTCGACGCCTTCGGCTTCGAGCAGCTTGACCAGCTTTTCGTCGATCAGCGTGCCGGCGGCCACGACCACCGCTTCGCCGTTCGGCTTCATCACGTCTTCTGCGGCCACGCGGCCGAGCACGCGCTCGCCGAGGCCTTCGACCACGTCGCCGCCTTCGACGATCGGAGCCATGGTCAGACCGTTGCTGGTGCCGCAGTCCTCTTCCGTGACCACCAGGTCCTGCGCCACGTCGACCAGACGACGCGTCAGGTAACCGGAGTTCGCGGTCTTCAACGCGGTATCGGCCAGACCCTTACGAGCGCCGTGCGTCGAGATGAAGTACTGCATGGCGTTCAAGCCTTCACGGAAGTTCGCCGTGATGGGCGTCTCGATGATGGAGCCGTCCGGCTTGGCCATCAGGCCGCGCATACCGGCGAGCTGACGAATCTGGGCCGCGCTACCGCGGGCGCCCGAGTCGGCCATCATGTAAATCGAGTTGAACGACTTTTGCGTGACCGTCTGGCCCTTGGAGTTCACGACGTCTTCGACGCCGAGCTTGTCCATCATCGCCTTGGCCACCTGGTCGTTGGTACGCGACCAGATATCGACCACCTTGTTGTAGCGCTCGCCGTTGGTGACGAGACCGGAAGCGTACTGCTCCTGAATCTCCTTCACTTCACGCTCGGCACCACCCAGGATGCGGCCCTTCTGCTGCGGCACGACCATGTCGTCGACGCCGATCGAGACACCGGCGCGCGTCGCATACGCAAAGCCCGTGTACATCAGCTGGTCGGCGAACACGACGGCTTCCTTCAAGCCGACGCCGCGATAGCAAAGGTTGATGACGCCGGAGATGGCCTTCTTGGTCATGTCGCGGTTCACGACATCGAACGACATGCCCTTGGGCAGAATCTCGGACAGCAGCGAACGGCCCACGGTCGTATCGACGACGCGGGTGCGCGGACGGTAGCCACCTTCTTCGGCCTTGACGTATTCGGTGATGCGGACCTTCACCTTGGCCTGCAGGTCGGCGACGCGGCTCTCATAGGCGCGATGCACTTCCTGCACGTCGGTGAACAGCATGCCCTCGCCCTTCGCATTCACGCGCTCGCGGGTCATGTAGTACAGACCCAGCACCACGTCCTGCGACGGCACGATGATCGGGTCGCCGTTGGCGGGCGACAGAATGTTGTTCGACGACATCATCAGAGCGCGCGCTTCGAGCTGCGCTTCCAACGACAGCGGCACGTGCACGGCCATTTGGTCGCCGTCGAAGTCGGCGTTGAACGCCGTACACACCAGCGGATGCAGCTGGATGGCTTTACCTTCGATCAGCACCGGCTCGAACGCCTGAATACCCAGACGGTGCAGGGTCGGCGCGCGGTTCAGCAGCACGGGATGTTCGCGAATGACCTCTTCGAGAATGTCCCACACCTCCGGACCTTCACGCTCCACCATGCGCTTGGCGGCCTTGATGGTCGAGGCTTCGCCGCGCAGCTGCAGCTTGGAGAAGATGAAGGGCTTGAACAGCTCCAGCGCCATCTTCTTCGGCAGACCGCACTGATGCAGGCGCAGGGTCGGACCGACCACGATGACCGAACGGCCAGAGTAGTCGACGCGCTTACCGAGCAGGTTCTGACGGAAGCGGCCCTGCTTGCCCTTGATCATGTCGGCCAGCGACTTCAGCGGACGCTTGTTCGTGCCGGTGATGGCGCGACCGCGGCGGCCGTTGTCGAGCAGTGCGTCCACCGCTTCCTGCAACATGCGCTTTTCGTTGCGCACGATGATGTCCGGCGCGTTCAACTCGAGCAGTCGGCGCAGGCGGTTGTTGCGGTTGATGACGCGGCGATACAGATCGTTCAAATCGGACGTCGCGAAGCGGCCGCCGTCCAGCGGCACCAGCGGACGCAGATCCGGCGGCAGCACCGGCAGCACGGTCATGACCATCCACTCCGGCTTGTTGCCGGACTCGATGAACGACTCGAGCAGCTTCAGGCGCTTGGTGAGGCGCTTGATCTTGGTCTCGGAGTTGGTGCCGAGGATCTCTTCGCGAACCTTCAGCACTTCCTGCTGCAGATCCAGCGACTTCAACAGCTCGTACACGGCTTCGGCACCCATGCGGGCGTCGAACTCGTCGCCGTGCTGCTCGATGGCTTCGAGATACATTTCGTCGGTCAGCAACTGACCGCGCTGCAGCTGGGTCATGCCCGGCTCGATCACCACGAACGCTTCGAAATACAGCACGCGCTCGATTTCACGCAGCGTCATGTCGAGCATCAAACCGATACGCGACGGCAGCGACTTCAGGAACCAGATGTGCGCGGTCGGGCTGGCGAGCTCGATGTGGCCCATGCGCTCACGGCGCACCTTGGACTGGGTCACTTCGACGCCGCACTTTTCACAGACCACGCCGCGATGCTTCAGGCGCTTGTACTTACCGCACAAGCACTCGTAGTCCTTCACCGGTCCGAAGATCTTGGCGCAGAACAGACCATCACGCTCCGGCTTGAACGTGCGGTAGTTGATGGTTTCCGGCTTCTTCACTTCGCCGAACGACCACGAGCGGATCATTTCGGGCGAAGCCAAGCCAATCCGGATCGAATCAAAGTTTTCGACCGGCGTGTGCTGCTTGAACAACTTCAGCAAATCTTTCATGTGTCACCTACTCGAGTGTTGCGGGAGATACGGAACAAACAACCTCGCGGTTACTTGTCGCTCTCCTGCTCCAGCTCCATGTTGATGCCCAGCGAACGGATTTCTTTCACCAGCACGTTGAAGGATTCGGGCATGCCGGCCTTCATTTCGTGGTTGCCGTCGACGATGGCCTTGTACATCTGAGTACGGCCGTTCACGTCGTCGGACTTGACGGTGAGCATTTCCTGCAGCGTGTACGAGGCGCCATACGCCTCCAGCGCCCAGACTTCCATTTCGCCGAAGCGCTGACCGCCGAACTGCGCCTTACCACCCAGCGGCTGCTGCGTGACCAGCGAGTACGGACCGGTCGAACGGGCGTGCATCTTGTCGTCGACCAGGTGGTTGAGCTTCAGCATGTACATGTAGCCCACCGTCACCTGACGCTCGAAACGCTCGCCGGTACGACCGTCGAACAGCGTCGTCTGGCCGCTGGCCGGCAGATCCGCCAGCTCCAGCATGCGCTTGATTTCCTCTTCGGCCGCGCCGTCGAACACCGGCGTCGCCATCGGCACGCCGTGCCGCAGGTTGCCGGCCAGCGCGATGACCTCGTCGTCGGTCAGCGAAGCGATGTCCGCCTTCTGGCCGCCCGACTTGTTGTAGACCTCATCGAGGAAGCCGCGGATCTGCGTGGCGCGCTCGGCAGCCATGCTGTCGAGCATGCGGCCGATCTTGTGGCCGATGCCCTTGGCAGCCCAGCCCAGGTGCGTCTCCAGGATCTGACCGATGTTCATACGCGAAGGCACGCCCAGCGGGTTCAGCACGATGTCGACCGGCGTACCGTGCTCGTCGAACGGCATGTCTTCGACCGGAATGATCGTCGACACGACGCCCTTGTTACCGTGGCGGCCGGCCATCTTGTCGCCCGGCTGCACGCGGCGCTTCACGGCCAGGTACACCTTGACCATCTTCAGCACGCCCGGAGCGAGGTCGTCGCCCGCGGTGATCTTGGCGCGCTTCTCGTCGAAGCGCTTCTCGAACTCCTTGCGCTGCGCCTTCAAGCGCTCGGCGGCGCTTTCGACCGCGGCGTTCTCTTCATCGTCCTGCAGACGAATTTCCAGCCACTGCTCGCGCGGGATGCTGGACAGATACGTCTCATCGAGGATGGTGCCGGCCTTGAGCTTCTGCGGACCCGCCGAAGCCGGCTTGCCGAGCAGCACAGCCTGAATACGCTGGAACAAGTCGTCTTCGAGAATGCGGCGCTGGTCTTCCAGATCCTTGCGAACCTTCTCCAGCTCCGACTTCTCGATCGACAACGCACGGCTGTCCTTCTCGACGCCATCGCGCGTGAACACGCGCACGTCGATCACGGTGCCGTCCATGCCCGGGGGCACGCGCAGCGAGGTGTCCTTAACGTCGGACGCCTTCTCACCGAAGATGGCGCGCAGCAGCTTCTCTTCCGGCGTCAGCTGGGTCTCGCCCTTCGGCGTGACCTTACCGACCAGAATGTCGCCGGCCTTCACTTCGGCGCCGATGAACGCGATACCTGCTTCATCGAGCTTGGCGAGCGCGATATCACCCACGTTCGGGATGTCGGCGGTGATTTCTTCGGGGCCCAGCTTCGTGTCGCGAGCGACGCAGGTCAGCTCTTCGATGTGGATGGTCGTGAAGCGATCGTCATGGACGACGCGCTCCGAGATCAGGATCGAGTCTTCGAAGTTGTAGCCGTTCCAGGGCATGAACGCGACCAGCAGGTTCTGGCCCAGCGCCAGCTCGCCCAGGTTGGTGGACGGGCCGTCGGCCAGCACGTCGCCGCGCGCGATCACGTCACCTGCCTTCACCAGCGGACGCTGGTTGATACAGGTGTTCTGGTTGGAACGCGTGTACTTGGTCATCGAATAGATATCGACGCCGGCTTCCGAAGCAGACGTTTCGGCGTCATGCACGCGCACGACGATACGCGAGGCGTCGACCGAGTCGATGACGCCGCCACGACGCGCGACCACAGTCACGCCCGAATCGATCGCCACGGCGCGCTCCATGCCGGTGCCGACCAGCGGCGTCTCGGCACGCAGCGTCGGCACAGCCTGACGTTGCATGTTCGAACCCATCAACGCGCGGTTCGCGTCGTCGTGCTCGAGGAACGGAATCAGCGAGGCGGCCACCGACACGATCTGCTTCGGCGACACGTCCATGTACTGAATCTTGTCCGGCGAGGACAGCATGAACTCGTTCAAGTGACGGCACGACACCAGGTCGTCGACGAACTCGGACTTGTCGCTGAGCGTGGCGTTGGCCTGCGCGATGACGTACTGGCTCTCTTCGATGGCCGACAGATAGTCGATGTCATCGAGCACCTTGCCGTCCACCACCTTGCGATACGGCGTCTCGAGGAAGCCGTAGTCGTTGGTGCGGGCGTACACGGACAACGAGTTGATCAGACCGATGTTCGGACCTTCAGGGGTTTCGATCGGGCACACGCGGCCGTAGTGCGTCGGGTGAACGTCGCGCACTTCGAAGCCCGCGCGTTCGCGCGTCAGACCGCCTGGGCCGAGCGCCGAGACGCGACGCTTGTGCGTCACTTCCGACAGCGGGTTGTTCTGGTCCATGAACTGCGACAGCTGCGAGGAGCCGAAGAATTCCTTCACCGCCGCCGCCACCGGCTTGGCGTTGATCATTTCCTGCGGCATCAGGCCTTCGGACTCGGCGAGCGTCAGACGCTCCTTCACGGCACGCTCGACGCGCACCAGGCCGATGCGGAAGGCGTTCTCCGCCATTTCGCCGACCGAACGCACGCGACGGTTGCCCAGGTGATCGATGTCGTCGACCTGGCCGTTGCCGTTGCGAATGTCACAGAGCTCCTTGATGACGGCGATGATGTCCGAGCCCTCGCCATACTTCTCGAACAGCTCCTTCGAGAATTCATCGGTGCGCTTGGAGAAGTGCGCAAAGTCGTACAGGATGCCCGGGCCGACGATCTCTTCACGATGCACGCGGCGATTGAACTTCATGCGGCCCACGGCCGACAGGTCGTAGCGCTCGGGATTGAAGAACAGGTTCTGGAACAGGTTCTCGGCCGCGTCCTTGGTCGGCGGCTCGCCCGGACGCATCATGCGATAGATTTCCACCAGCGCTTCCAGGCGCGTGCGGGTCGGGTCGATGCGCAGCGTGTCGGAGATGTACGGACCGCGATCCAGATCGTTGACGTACAGCGCGCGAATCTCGGTAACGCCCGCTTCGATCAGCTTGTCGATGACCGTGACGGTCAGGATCTCGTTGGCCTTGGCCAGGATCTCGCCGGTGTCGGTGTTGAACACGTCGTGCGCCAGGATCTTGCCGATCAGATATTCCTTCGGCACTTCCAGGCGGGAGATGTTCTTCTGCTCGAGCTGACGCACGTGACGCGCAGTCACGCGGCGGCCTTCCTCGACGATGACTTCATCGCCGATCTTGATGGTGAACGACGCGGTCTCGCCGCGCAGGCGCGCCGGGATCAGATCGAATTCGATCTTTTCCTTCGCCAGGTGATAGGTGTTCTTGTCGAAGAACATGTCCAGCATCTGCTCCTCGGTGTAGCCGAGAGCGCGCAGGATGATGGTGACCGGCAGCTTGCGGCGGCGGTCGATACGCGCGTACACGCAGTCCTTCGGGTCGAACTCGAAATCGAGCCACGAGCCGCGATAAGGAATGATGCGCGCGGAGAACAGCAGCTTGCCCGAGCTGTGGGTCTTGCCGCGGTCGTGATCGAAGAACACGCCCGGCGAACGGTGCAGCTGGGAGACGATGACGCGCTCGGTGCCGTTCACGACGAAGGTGCCGTTGTCGGTCATCAGAGGCATTTCGCCCAAGTAGACCTCCTGCTCGCGGATGTCCTTGACGGTCTTCTTGGTCGGGGTCGACGTCTCTTTATCGTAAACAACCAGGCGTACCTTCACGCGCAGCGGGGCTGCGTAGGTGAGGCCGCGCATCTGGCACTCCTTCACGTCGAATACCGGATCGCCGAGGCGATAGCTCACGTATTCGAGAATGGCGTTGCCGGAATAGCTGGTGATCGGAAACACGCTCTTGAACGCAGCGTGCAGGCCAGCGTCGAGCCGAGCCGTCTCGCGCGTATCGGCTTGTAGGAACTTGCGGTACGAGTCGAGCTGAATCGCCAGCAGGTACGGCACCTCGAGGATGCTCTCCCGCTTGCCGAAGTCCTTACGGATACGCTTCTTCTCGGTGAACGAATAGGCCATCTGGATCACCCTTCTGAATCTAATAGAGAGTTCAGGGCTTCAAAACTGCAAACGCCGGCTGACTCTAGGTAGGGGGCCTGACGATGTTGGGCCGCCGCTACAAAAGACAATAGGAGAGCGCGGCCGGCGGAGCCTGTTCCGCAGCCGCGCTTCCCATGTACCGGTAAAAGTACGCTCAACAAAACTCCGCGAACGAGATTACTTGATCTCCGCAGCGGCGCCGGCCTCTTCCAGCTTCTTCTTGATCGAGTCCGCGTCGGCCTTCGGCACGGCGTCCTTGACCACCGAGGGCACGCCTTCGACCAGGTCCTTGGCTTCCTTCAAGCCCAGGCCCGTGATCTCGCGGATGACCTTGATGACGCCGACCTTGTTGGCGCCGAAGCTGGTCATGGTCACGGTGAACTCGGTCTTCTCTTCGGCAGCCGGAGCAGCAGCGCCGCCGGCAGCAGGAGCAGCAGCAACGGCGACGGCAGCAGCGGCGCTCACGCCCCACTTCTCTTCCAGCGCCTTGACCAGGTCGACCACTTCCAACACCTTCAGGTTGGACAACGCGTCGATCAGTTCTTCCTTCGAAATTGCCATGTGAAAAACTCCAATAATTAGATGATGTAACCGTAATCGAATCGGATTCGCAGTGCTGTACTAACCAGCAGCGGCCGGGGCTTCGAGCTTGTCTTTGTGTGCGGCCAACACCCGAACCAGCTGAGCATGCGGTTCGTTGATGGTGCGGACGAACTGAGACAGCGGGGTCTGCAGCAATCCCAACAGGGTTGCGCGAGCCGCATCGAGCGTCGGCAGGCTGGCGACACGGTCGAGATCCTTCGCGGTAAGCAACGAGCCGCCGAGCGACACCGCGACCGGTACCAGCTTGTCGTTTGCCTTTGCGAAGTCCTTGACCAGCCGGGCAGCAGCACCCGGGTCTTCCTTCGAGAACGCGAGAACCAGCGGACCTTTCAGGCTCTTGCCGACCACTTCGAATTGAGTGCCGGCGATTGCCTTGCGGGCCAACGTGTTCTTCACTACTCGCAGGTAGACACCGGATTTACGAGCCTTGGTACGCAGATCGGTCATCTGCGAAACCTTCAGCCCGCGGTATTCCGCTGCCACTACGGACTGCGCTGTTGCAGCTACCGCGGCGACTTCGGCCACCAGCGCCTTCTTGTCATCGAGTCTGAGCGCCATGATTTCCTCCTGGCGTGAAGAGCGTTAACACGAACGGATGCGCCTCCTTTCGCATCCACCCTGACCGCGTTACCTCTTGCGAGGACTACGGTCTGACGGCGCCCTTCAGCGAGTGATCCCATGGATCAACCGATTCGGGTAACACCATCTGCGCAGGCATCATTAAGGACTCACATCCACCTGCGGTCTTCGATGTCGGCGAGTCTTGCGACTCGCCTTCACTTCGAGATGTCGTCCGCCGAGGCGAACGACAGAAACATCAGATCGTCAGCGACGACTGCTCGACCGGCACACCCGGACCCATCGTCGAAGACACGGAGATCTTCTTCAGATAGATGCCCTTGGCAGCGGCGGGCTTGGCCTTCTGCAGATCCGCGAGCAGCGCCTGCAGGTTTTCGCGCAGCTTGGCCGGCTCGAAATTCGCCTTGCCGATCGTGCAATGAACCACACCGGCCTTGTCGGAGCGGTAGCGCACCTGACCGGCCTTGGCGTTCTTCACGGCGTCAGCGACGTTCGGGGTCACGGTGCCGACCTTCGGGTTCGGCATCAGGCCGCGAGGACCCAGGATCTGACCGAGCTGACCGACGACGCGCATCGCGTCCGGGCTGGCCACGACCACGTCGAAATCCATCTCGCCAGCCTTCACCTTCTCAGCCAGGTCTTCGAGGCCGACGATGTCGGCGCCGGCGGCGCGAGCCGCATCCTGGTTCTTGCCGGAGGTGAACACAGCGACGCGCACCGTCTTGCCGATGCCGTTGGGCATCACGGTCGAGCCACGCACCTGCTGGTCCGACTTCGAGGCGTCGATACCGAGGTTCACGGCCACGTCGACGGACTCGGCGAACTTCGCCTTGGCGAATTCCTGCACCAGGCCGAGGGCCACATCGATCGGATAGGTCTTGCCCGGCTCAATCTTGCTCGACCAGGCTTTCAAACGCTTAGCAACGAATGGCATGTCACACGCCCTCCACGTCAACGCCCATGCTGCGCGCAGTGCCCGCGACGGTGCGGACAGCGGCTTCCAGATCCGCGGCCGTCAGGTCCGGCTGCTTGATCTTGGCGACGTCTTCGAGTTGCTTGAGGCTGATCTTGCCAACCTTGTTGGTATTGGGCGCGCCGCTACCTTTCTCAATGCCGATGGCCTTGCGGATCAGCACCGACGCCGGCGGCGTCTTGAGAATGAAGGTAAAGCTGCGATCGCTGTACACAGTGATCACAACCGGGGTCGGCAACCCCTTTTCCAGGCTCTGCGTCTGCGCGTTGAACGCTTTGCAGAATTCCATGATGTTGACGCCCTGCTGACCCAGCGCCGGACCGACCGGCGGGCTCGGGTTCGCCTGGCCTGCAGGAATCTGCAGTTTGATATAGCCAGTGACTTTCTTGGCCATGATGCTCTCCGGGTGCAAACGCTACTTTAGAAGCAGCTCCCCATCGTTTTGCTGACAGGCGCACGCGATGAGCGCGTACACCTCGAACCGAAGAAGGGTGTTAAGCCTTCTCCACCTGACTGAAATCCAGCTCCACGGGCGTCGAGCGACCGAGGATCTGCACCGCCACTTGCAGGCGATTCTTTTCGTAGTTGACCGACTCGACCACGCCGTTGAAGTCGTTGAACGGGCCGTCGATGACGCGCACCACTTCGCCGGGCTCGAACAGCACTTTCGGCTTCGGCTTGTCGATGCCTTCCTCGACGCGCCGCAGGATGCTCATCGCTTCCTTCTCGGTGATGGGCGCGGGCTTCTCCGGCGTGCCGCCGATGAAGCCGAGCACCTTCGGCACTTCCTTCACGAGGTGCCAGGTCGCTTCGTCCATCTCCATCTGCACCAGCACGTAGCCGGGATAGAACTTGCGCTCGCTCTTGCGCTTCTGACCGTCGCGCATCTCGACCACTTCTTCGGTCGGCACGAGGATTTCGCCGAACTTGTCCTGCAGGCCCTGCATTTTGATGCGGTCCTTCAAGCCCTCGGCGACGCGATGCTCGAAGTTGGAATAGGCGTGCACGACGTACCAACGCAAAGCCATGATCAACCTCCGCGCCCGGTCAGCCACTTCGTGAGGAAGCCGAGCAGCGTGTCCACGCCCCAGAAAAACAACCCGAGCACGACGATCATGACGAACACCACGAGGGTGACCTGCCAGGTCTCCTGCGTGGTGGGCCAGACTACTTTGCGCAGCTCGACGCGCGAGCTCTGGACGAACTGCCAGAACGTCTTGCCTTGATACGACTGCAAGCTGACCAGCGCGCCGACCACGAGGGCCGCGAGCACCATGATCCAGCGCAGCCAGATCGGCAGGCCGACCAGCATGTAAAAGCCCACGATGCCGGCCGCCAGAATGACGACGCCTGCAGCGAGCTTCAGCGCATCCAGCGCTGTGCCATTTTCCTGTACTTGGTCAGTCATTACTTACTGCGTTCGCGTTGCGCTTAAAGTCTGGCAGGCCAGGAGGGAATCGAACCCCCAACCTGCGGTTTTGGAGACCGCCGCTCTGCCAATTGAGCTACTGGCCTAAGACTTTTCGATAATGAGCGGAGGCCGAACGGCCTCCGCCCCAATCAATCGACTACTTGATGATCTTGGCGACGACGCCGGCGCCGACCGTTCTGCCGCCTTCACGGATGGCGAAGCGCAGGCCCTCTTCCATCGCGATCGGCGCGATCAGCTCGACCACCATCTTGATGTTGTCGCCCGGCATGACCATCTCGACGCCTTCCGGCAGCTCGCACGCGCCGGTCACGTCCGTGGTACGGAAGTAGAACTGCGGACGATAGCCCTTGAAGAACGGCGTGTGACGGCCGCCCTCTTCCTTCGTCAGCACGTACACCTCAGCTTCGAACTGCGTGTGCGGCTTGATCGAACCGGGCTTGCACAGCACCTGGCCGCGCTCCACTTCCTCACGCTTCGTGCCACGCAGCAGCACGCCCACGTTGTCGCCCGCCTGGCCCTGATCCAGCAGCTTGCGGAACATCTCAACGCCCGTGCACGTCGTCTTCTGCGTCGCCTTGATGCCGACGATCTCAACTTCGTCGTTCACCTTCACGATGCCGCGCTCGATACGACCCGTCACCACCGTGCCGCGGCCAGAGATCGAGAACACGTCTTCCACCGGCATCAGGAACGCGCCGTCGACCGCACGCTCCGGCACCGGGATGTACTTGTCCATCTCTTCGACCAGCTTCAGCACCGCCGGCACACCGATCTCGCTCTGATCGCCTTCCAGCGCCTTCAGCGCCGAGCCCTTCACGATCGGCGTGTCATCGCCAGGGAAGTCGTACTTCGACAGCAGCTCGCGCACTTCCATCTCGACCAGTTCCAGCAGCTCGGCGTCATCCACCATGTCCGCCTTGTTCAGGAACACCACGATGTACGGCACGCCGACCTGACGGGCCAGCAGGATGTGCTCGCGCGTCTGCGGCATCGGGCCGTCAGCGGCCGAGCACACCAGAATCGCACCGTCCATCTGGGCGGCGCCGGTGATCATGTTCTTCACGTAGTCGGCGTGGCCCGGGCAGTCCACGTGCGCATAGTGGCGATTGTCCGAGCTGTACTCCACGTGCGAGGTCGCGATCGTGATGCCGCGCGCCTTCTCTTCCGGCGCCTTGTCGATCTGGTCGTACGCCTTGAACTCGCCGCCGTGCTTCTCCGCCATCACCTTCGTCAAAGCGGCCGTCAACGTGGTCTTGCCATGGTCGACGTGGCCAATGGTGCCTACGTTCACGTGCGGCTTGGTACGTTCAAACTTCTCTTTGGCCACAGCGGCGTTCCTCTATCTAGGTCACTTATTCGAGATGGCAAACACGAACGAGTCAACAATACGAGTGGAGCTCACGACCGGGATTGAACCGGTGACCTCGTCCTTACCAAGGACGTGCTCTACCAACTGAGCTACGTGAGCGACCCTTCAAACCGACCTTCAGTCTCTATCTTCATCTTCTTATATCCGCCGTACTCGACTCATCGCGGTATGCGCAATGGAGCGGGTGATGGGAATCGAACCCACACCATCAGCTTGGAAGGCTGAGGTTCTACCATTGAACTACACCCGCTTGAGGAGTGGTGGAGGGGGTAGGATTCGAACCTACGAAGGCATAAGCCAGCAGATTTACAGTCTGCCCCCGTTGGCCGCTTGGGTACCCCTCCGCGGACATAAGAGCCGGGCATTCTCTTCGCCGAACTATTGAGTGTCAACAGCTAACGAAGGTTGTTTGACGCCTCGAAGCAAAATTCCTGCTTAAGTCATCTCGCTGCGCGCCGATACAGGGCCCGACGGCGCCATTCGGCGCGTCCGTATTCGAAACCGCAGCTTCAGGACGCGGGTTTATGCTGCCCCAGGACCTCGAACAACGCTTGAGAGCGCAAGTCGATTTTCCCAGCCCGCCGCAGGTGGCGACTGAGATCATCGCGCTCGCGCGCGATCCGGACATCGAAATGGCCAAGGTGGCCACCGCCGTCGGTCGGGACCCGGCCATGACGGCCAAGATCCTGCGGATCGCGAACTCGGCATTTTACGCACAACGCCGGCCAAGCCAAAACCTCCGTCAGGCACTGGTCATCATCGGCCTGAACGCCGCGCTGACCCTGGCGCTGAGTTTTTCCCTGGTTTCCTCGATGCGCGCACTACGCGCGACGGGCATCGATTACAGCCGTTTCTGGCGCCGCGCGCTATTGGGCGCAACCGCCGCGCGCGCTTTCAGCGAAGCGGCGAAGACCGGACATCCGGAAGATGTTTTCCTGGCGGCGATGCTGCAGGACATGGGCGTGCTGGCCTTGGATCGCGCCGCGCGCGACTTCTATGGCCAGCTGCCGCAGAAGGCGACCCACGCCGATTGGGTGGCCTATGAGATCGCCAAGCTCGGCAAGGATCACTCCTACTACACCGCGATGATGCTGCGCGCATGGAATCTGCCGGAGCGGCTGTGCAAGCCGGTCGAGGCGAGCCACTCGCCGCAGATGTTCGCTTGGACGACCGAGGAAGGTCAGTTCGCACGCTGCGTCGCACTCGGCAGCGATCTCGCCGAGGCGGTGTTATCCGCCGACCGGGCCAACTCGGTGCCGGCGCTTGCTCAGCGCGCGCATCGCCTGCTGAGCATGAGCCATGAGCACTTCAATGAAGTCGTCGCGCGCATCCTCAGCCTGATTCCCGAAACCGAGGCTCTGTACGAGACCAGCATTCTCGAAGCGGACGATGCGGAGAATCTGCTGGCCGAAGCGCGCGAGCTACTGGCAGTCAGGAATCTGCACGCCTTGCAGGAGGTCACTAACCTGCAAGCCACGACCAGCGTGCTGCTGACGCGCACCGAAGAGGCGGAGGACTCGAGCCGCCGTGACCCGCTCACTGGCGTACTCAATCGGCCGTGGCTGGATCGCATGCTCGATCGCGAGTTCACTCAGGCCGTGGTGTTTGGCCGCGACTTGAGCGTCGCGCACATCGATCTCGACCGCTTCAAGCTGATCAACGAAAAGTACGGCACCCCGGTCGGCGACAAAGTACTGCACAGCTGCGCACAGGCGATCCAAGCCGTAGTCCGCGGCAGCGATCTCGTCGCGCGCTTCGGCGGTGAGGAATTTATCGTTGTACTGCCGAGCACGGAGCGAGCAATTGCCCGCCAGGTTGCGCAGCGAATTCTTTCGGCGCTGGCGGGTGCCGATCATGGTGGCGACGGTGCGACCGGCGTCCACGTCACCGCCTCGATCGGTGTTGCGACGTACACGACCAATCAGCGATTCCCCAGTACCCTTGCGCTGCTGGAAGCCGCTGACCACGCGCTCTATGCCGCAAAGCTCTGCGGCCGCAATCGCGTCGAGTGTTACGACGAGCTGCCGACCTCGCGTCGCAGTCCGGTCGCAGCGCGCAGCTAACGAGCCGCGGCTGGAGCCAAGTCGACCAGCTCGACGCGGCTCGCATCGAACGGTTCACCCAGGAACCGGCTGCCCACGCGCGCAAACCGTTCCGGACTATCCGTCGCCTGTAGGATCGGCGCCTCCGACGGGCCGGATCTATTCAACAATCCCCGATCGATCAATTCCGCTTGCACCGCCCGCGCCGTCGTCTCCGCCGAGTCGACGATGGTGATCGACGGCCCGATCACCGCGCGCAAAGCGGATGCGAGCACGGGGAAGTGAGTACAACCGAGCAACAACGTGTCGATCTGCGGATCGTCACCAAACAGCTCGTCAACATAACGATGCGCGATGGCTTCGGCGATGGCGCCGTCGGTCCACCCCTCCTCCGCCAGCGCCACGAACAGCGAGCACGCCTGCGCCCTCACCTGCGCCTGCGGTGCCAATCGAGCGATAGCCCGTTGATACGCGCCGCCTCGCACTGTGCCTTCCGTAGCCAGGACCGCGATATGGCCGCTCTTGGACGCCGCGCATCCCGCGATCGAGCCCGGCTCGATCACCCCGATGACTGGCATCGGCGCGAAGCGCTCGCGCAGCGGCTCGACCGCGACCGACGATGCGGTGTTACAGGCGATCACCAGATACTTGATGCCCTGGTTGACCAGAAACTCGGCGGCCTGGATCGAATAGCGCAGCACCGAGTCGCCGCTCTTCGTGCCGTACGGCAAACGCGCGGTATCGCCGAGATAGATGAATTGCTCGTCGGGCAGGCGTTGGCGAAGCGCACGGAGCACGGTCAGCCCACCGACACCGGAGTCGAACACTCCGATGGGGAGCGAATTTGCGTTGGTCATGAAGCGCTGCAAGCAGTCGTTAAAGTGGCTCGTCACCGATCAGGCGAGCATAAGTGGCTGTGTCGATGTTACTGCCACAGACGATCAGCCCGACCCGCCTGTCACGGAGTCGTTCTTTGAGCGGGCCGAGCAACGCCGCAGTGGCCGCGGCGCCTGCCGGCTCGACGGCAAGCTTGGCATTGCGAAGCAGGAATCGCATAGCCGCGCGCATCTCGGCATCGCTGATGCGCACCAGTCCATCGACATTGCGACGGCATAGCTCGAAGGAGATCGGCAAGGCATAAGGCGCGCCCAAACTGTCAGCAATGGTCGCGACCCGTTCGATGGAGCGCGGCTCGCCCGCCGCGAAGCTGCGATGCATGCTGTCCGCCCCTTCCGGCTCGACGCCAAAAATTTGGCAGCGAGGCGCCAATAACTTCACCGCCGACGCGATGCCCGCGCACAAACCGCCGCCGCCGATGGGAATGACGACCGCATCCAGGCCGGGAATCTGCTCACACAGCTCGAGCCCGACAGTCGCGGTACCTAGCGCCGTCGTGCGGCCTTCGAACGGATGGATGAGCGTGCGACCTTCCTGTTTCGCGAGGCGAGTGGCCAGCTCGAATCCAGCATGGGCGGTTTCCGCGAACACCACCTCGGCACCGAAGGAGCGACACAATTCGACACGCAACGGATTTGCCGACGCAAACATCACAACCTTGGCGCTGACGCCGGCCGTGGCCGCGGCGAATGCAACGGCGGCCGCATGGTTACCGGCGCTGACGGCAGTGACGCCTTGCTTCCGCGCGTCCGCCGACAAGGCGAGCACGTTCAGCAGAGCACCCCGCGCCTTGAACGTACCGGTGCGCTGGAACAACTCCAGCTTCAACCACGTCTCGGTAGTGGCACCGAGCACCTGCTCGACCTCGGAGCTTTGCAGTCGATGGACGGGCGTGCGCACGACGTGATCGGCAAGCTGGCCGGCGGCCAGACGTATTTCGTCAAGCGTGAGCGGTGACACCATGCTTAAGCGGCCTAGGGGAATGCATCAGTAGAACGAGGGTGGATATTGTGCAGGTGACATTGTGCCGTCCCAAATCGATGATGAGTCGACATAACACCTCTTTAATGGGCTTCGCACGCGCTTTCGAGCGCGGCATAATGATCAAGCACAGCATGCATCGGGGAGTTTGAGCATGGAGCGACGTCTCCATACACGTCACAGAGCGCGCACCGCCGTTTACGTTTCCGTCCCCGGCCGTCCCGGCAAGCTGTGCCGCGCGCGCAACTTGAGCGCGAACGGCGTCTTCATCGAAACCGAAAACCTGGGATTGAAAAAAGGCGCGACCGTGCATCTCGCGTTCGCCATCAATCTCGGCGTGGTCACCAAGATCCATCGCCGCACCGCCATCGTCGCCCACGTGTCCAAGGGCGGCACCGGCCTGATGATGGAAAGCCTCACCGGCACGCGTTAAGAATTCCAACAGTCCCGCAGACGAGCGTCATCTCGTCTGCGTCTGCATTGCCCGCATGTCGGCCGCAATGGTTCGCGCCGCGCCGAACAGCGATCCCGCACACAGTAACATCAGTATCGGGATTACATACATCGCACTGTGCAACCCCGCAGCGCGAAACGTCTCTTCCATGGTCGAGGCGCCGGCGCTCACCATCGCCTGCTGCGCGAACGAGTCGCTCAACGCACCCATGATGGTCGAGCCGAAGCTCGCGCCGAGCACGTACATCGCGAAGAAATAAAGCGATACCGCCGTGCCGCGCAGATTGGGCGCGACCACATCTTGAATCGCGCTATATACAGTCGAGTAGTACGCGAACGACATCGCGGTCGACGCACCCATCAGCACCGCGAACAGTACGATGCCCCCTTGCGGTTGCTGAAGCGCCATGAATACGCACGGCGCCGCGAACAACAATGCGAACGCAGCGACCAGTACGCGCCCGTTCGGTCGCTGCACACGCAAGCGATCGCCGAGCCAGCCGCCTACGAACAAGCCAATCGCGCCGCTGAGCCCCAACGACACTGCCGAGATGGTGTTCGCGTCCTGCAGGCCGAGCTGGTGGAAGCGTTGCAGGAACGGCGTTTGAAACACGTTCACCGCATAGGTGTTGAAGTTGAACAGCAGGCCCGACAGCACGATCCACCACATGGTCTTGATCCGCAGCACGCTGCGAAACGGTGAGCCAGGCAACGCGAGCGAGGTGCGCGCTTCGACTGAGCCGCGCGGCGGCTCTTTGATGAACAGCGCGAGCCCGGCGAGCATCAGGCCCGGGACGCACGCGACGAGAAAGGCCGCGCGCCAGCCCCAATGGTGGCCGATGTAGCCTCCCAACATGTAGGCCAGGAACAAACCGAGTGGCAGGCCGAGCATGAAAATCGCCATGGCGCGCGCGCGCCGCTCGGGTGGATACAAATCACCGATCAACGATTGACCCGCAGGCGCGCAACTCGCCTCGCCGATACCGACACCGATGCGCGTCAGCAGAAACGAGGTGAAGTTCCAAGCCAATCCGGACGCCGCCGTGAGCACGCTCCAGAAGGTCACGCCGATCGCAATCAAGCGCGTGCGCAACCAGTTGTCCGTGAGTCTTCCCAGCGGCACGCCAACCGCCGCATACACGAGCGTGAACACCGTGGACACCAGGCCGAGCTGCGTGTCACTCAGACCGAACTCGATGCGAATGGGTTCGCCCAAGGCACCGGCAATCTGCCGGTCGAAAAAGTTCATCAGGTTGATGCCGAACAGTACTGCCAGTGCGAACCGCGCATTCCTCTGCTGTTCGGTCACGATGCCCCCTTTTTTGTTAGCGTCTGTGGCGTTGCCACGAGCGTACCATCGGCGCCGTACCCCAGGTGGGCAAAGAATTGTGGAACGACGCCGCCACAACTCGTGCCAAAGGCGGAACGAGGATGCGATGATGCCGGGGTGACCACCGCCCCCGTTTCCATGACCCGCAATGCCCCCGCAGCTGGCGCCGACCTCGCCGCCGCGCTCAAGAGTCGCTTTGGTTTCAGCTCGTTCCGTCCCGGCCAGGAAGCCATCGTGCGCGATGCGCTGGCGGGCCGCGATCTGCTGGCGATCATGCCCACCGGCGGCGGCAAGTCGCTGTGCTTCCAGCTGCCCGCGGTTCTGCAACCCGGCATCACGCTGGTGATCTCGCCCTTGATCGCACTGATGCAGGATCAGGTGCGCCTGCTCCAGGACAACGACATTGCGGCGACATACATCAACTCGAGCCTCGAGCCGAGCGAAGTGAGCGCGCGCCTGCGCGGCGCAGCCCAGGGTGAATACAAACTGCTGTACCTCGCGCCCGAGCGTTTGTTACAGCCGGGCTTTTTCGATGGCGTGTTGACGCGCCTCGATGCCGGCCGCGGCATCACCGCGTTCGTGGTCGACGAGGCACATTGCGTGTCCGAATGGGGCCACGATTTCCGTCCGGAATATCGACAGCTGGCCGCACTCCGGCGGCGCTTCGAGGCTGTTCCGCTGTTTGCATTCACCGCCACGGCGACACCGCGCGTTCGTCAGGACATCATCAATCAACTGGCGTTGCACGATCCGGCGGTGCATGTCGCGAGCTTCAATCGCCCGAATCTGTATTACGGCGTGCGCCCGAAGAACAAGCGCACGTACGACGAGTTGCTTGCACGAGCGCGCGAAGACAGCGCGGGCATCGTGTACTGTCTGTCACGCAAACGCGTCGACGAGCTCGCGCTGCAATTGCAGTCGGACGGCATCGACGCTCTGCCCTATCACGCCGGTCTCAATGCCGAGCAGCGCCGCCTCAATCAGGAAGCTTTCATTCGCGACGATGCGCGCGTGATGGTTGCAACGATCGCGTTCGGCATGGGCATCAACAAACCCGACGTGCGCTGGGTGATTCACTACGATCTGCCGCGCACGCTGGAAAGTTACTATCAGGAGTCCGGCCGCGCCGGACGCGACGGCGATCCGGCCGAGTGCATTCTGTATTTCAGCGCCGCCGACATCCGCACCGCCGAGTTCCTGATTCAACAGAAGGTCGATCCCGAAACGGGCGCGCCGCTCGAAGACGAGCAGCGCCTGGCCCGTCAGCAGCTGCGCCAGGTGCTCAACTATGCCGAGTCCACCGAATGCCGCCGCGGAATCCAGCTGCGATACTTTGGCGAAGTGCTTTCCGATTCCTGCGGAAACTGCGACAACTGCCGCAACCCGCGTCAGCAGCAGGACCGCACGATCGAAGCGCAACAGTTTCTGTCGTGCATCGCGCGGCTCGCACAGCGGCGCGAACGTTTCGGGGCGGCTTATCTGATCGACATCCTGCGCGGCAGCCAGTCGCAGCGCCTGATCGACAATGGACATGCGCAGCTCAGCGTATACGGCATCGGCAAACAGCACAGCGTCGACACCTGGCGCAGCGTGGTGCGCGGCCTGCTCCATCAGGGTCTGGTCCAGGAGACTCAGGACGGCTACTCGGTGTTGTGCCTCAACGCTGCCAGCTGGGAGGTGCTGCGCGGTGAACGCAAAGTACACATCGCCGACGCCCCGGCTTCATCGCGGCGCAAGTCGGAGGCGTCCGGCGGCGCGGATGAGCTGCATGTCGCCGATCAGGCACTGTTCGACAGGTTGCGAGCCTTGCGTAAAAAGCTGGCGGATCAGAGCGGGGTTCCGCCCTACGTCATTTTCCACGACGCCACGCTACGGGAGATGGTGCGCCGGGCGCCGCCTACCCTGGCAGAATTTGCCAATATCCCGGGGGTGGGTCAGGCCAAGCTGGCGCGCTATGGGCAGTTGTTCACGGACGAAATCCGCTCCGCCCGGTCGTAGGTGTCATAGGTATAATCGCGCCGCCTTTCGGGGGCCGCCACAGGCGCCGCTCCCGTTACCATTCGCTACTTGAGACCGCTTCGTTGACGATCCAGAGACGACCGATGTTCATTCATGCCTCGGGCGAGTACCTGCCGGAACGGGTCGTGGACAACGACTACTTCTCGCGGCTGACCGGCCGCGCCTCGCCGTGGTTCGAACAATTGACGGGCATCCGCCAGCGGCGCCGGGCCAGTGAAGGCGAGAACGCGAATTCGATGGCGATCGCGGCCGTCAAGCATCTGCTGCGGACCGGCGACGCGACGCTCGAGGATGTCGACCTCATCATCGGCGCTTCCTACACGCCGTGGGACACCATTGGCACCATCGCTCACGTGTTACAGCGCGAGTTCTCGCTCGCCAATGCGCGTGCCATGTATTTGTCGACGGCCTGTTCGTCTTTCATCGACGCCATCGATATGGCGTCGGCTTATTTCGCGTCGGGTCGCTCCAGCAAGGCGCTGATCGTGGCCTCCGAGCACAACAGCCTGTACTCCTCCGACGGCGATGAGAAATCCGGTCACTTATGGGGCGATGGCGCGGCCGCACTGATTCTGGGCAACACGCCGGGCAAGCTGCAGCTGGAAGTGTTGGACACGCACACGGTCGGTCTCGCGGATCGCGGCAAAGGTCCGTTCGGCATCACCATGGTCCCGCGCGACGGCGGTCTGGTCATGCATCATGGCAAGGATATTTTCGTGCACGCGTGCCGGGAGATGGCCGGCATGGCGCGGCTGCTCCTCGAGCGCAACAAGCTCACGATTGGCGATGTCCGGCTGGTCATCCCGCACCAGGCGAACAAGCGCATCATCGACAGCGTCGCTGACGACCTGGGTCTGGCGCCGCAGCGAGTGGCGCTGACCATCGGCGAGCTGGGCAATACGGGCTGTGCGAGCGTCGCGATCACTTTGCATCGCTTCGCGCACAAGCTGGAGCCGGGTGAATATGCGCTGCTGATCGCGTTCGGCGGCGGCTACTCGGCAGCCGGCGCACTGATCCGTCGCGCGCCGTAATCGAACTTCCCGTCGCGCTCGCTCAGAGCGCGACGTGCTCCGCGAACTGCGGCGGCTTCACGATCAACGCGTCGCACGGCAGCTTCTCGAGCACATCTTCCGCCGTGCTGCCGACGAAAATCCGCTTGAGCCCACTGCGCGCAATCGCGCCCATCGCGATCACATCCGCGCCGATGCGTTGCGCGGCAAGCGGCAGCATCTGACCAGGGCCGCCCAATTCGAGATGAATGTTCCTGGGCGGGATGTCGTACTCGCCGACCAGAGCACTGACCTGCTCGCGACGATTCTTCTCTTCGAGCGCCAGATCTTCCGGCGCTGCCGCCGCGACCATCGCGGGATTCACCGTCGACGCCGCGCCGATGAGGGCCATCGGCAAGTAAACATGCAGCACATGCAGCTCGCCATTCAGGCGCTGCGCGAACAGCGATGCATGCTCGATGATCCAGTGATCCAGAATTTCCGGCTTGTCGTTGACGTGACCGGGATCGACCGCGGCCACGATGCGTGGCGCGGCGACCCAGGGTGTGCCCTTGGTCAACAACAGCGGCACCGGGCAAGCGCGAATCAGCTGCCAGTCGGTATTGGTAAGAAATGTTCGCTGCGCGAGCGAATGATGATGCGTGTCCTTCACCACCAGGTCGGCATTGGTTTGCCGCGTGCGATCGATCAAGCCGACGTGCAGCGGATCCGCACACGCCGTCTCGGTTGTCACATCGAGCCCACGCGCCCGCAGTGGCGCGGCCAACGATTCGAGAATGGCCTTGATGCTCACTGTGAACGGCTCATCCGGCTTGTCGCGCAGGTGTGACGACAGGCGCATCTCGCGTGCCGCTTTGGTATCGCAGACGAACAGCTCGAGCCGCGCATTGAACTTCTCTGCCAGCACGGCCGCCTTGTCGACGGCAGGATGCACGGTTGCAGTCGGATCGACGATCACCAGAATCTGTTTGATGTAATCCATGGGCATGGGATTGTTAGCAGGCATGGGTTGCCCTCACAGTGAGTCTCGAATCGCACCGCGACGCCCGGTATCGGGACAACCGCGTATCAGCTCCGGGCAAGCCCACTACTCCGAGCAGCACTTTCAACCGGAGCGGACAGCTCGTCGATTGCGTCGAGCAGTGCCGACGTATCGACCGGCTTGCTCAGGAAACGACAATTCGGCACCGGCGCACGCAACGAGCGCAGCACCGATGGCAGATCGCCACTGAGCACCACGCCAGGCGCGTCGTAGCCGAGTCGCTCCCGCAGCCGTGTCAGCAACTCCAGACCGGTGTTGCGACCGTCGAGATGATAGTCGGCGACGATCACATCGCCGCGCTTGAATTTGTCGAACAAGGTCTCGGCTTCCGCAGCCGACGGCGCGCTCTCGACGTGAAAACCTTCGAAGCGAAGAAACAATTCGGTCGCCAGTCGCACGCCGTCATTGTCCTCGACCAGCAGCACTCGCGACCGGCGCGTTGCGCCGCTGGCGGGCTCGGCGCTAGCCGCCGCATCCACGCCCACCGGCACCGCGGTCAAGAATTGATTCGGAATGCTCACGACCGCCTGCGTACCCTCGCCGACGCGCGATCTGATACTCACGTTGAATCCCAACAGCCGCGCGACCTCTTTGACGATCGCCAGCCCCAGTCCCACGCCCATGCGCTTGGCGCCCTGCGTGTCGACCTGGTAGTACTCATCGAAGATGCGATCCAGCTTGTCGGCGGGGATGCCGATGCCCGTGTCGCTGACGGTAACGGTGAGCGCGCTCGGACCGGGCACGCAACTGACTTTGACCTCACCCTGGTCGGTGTATTTCAAGGCATTGCCGACCAGGTTCTGCAACAACTGATAGAACAGGTTGCGATCGGTCGAGACGATCAACGCAGCGGGCTCGACGCGCAGCGCGATGCCACGCGCCTGCGCCACCGACTCGAACTCGGTGGACAGCTGATGCAGCGTCTCGGTGAGCGGCACCTCGACGACCTGCGGCTCGATCGCGCCCGATTCCAGACGGCTGATGTCGAGCAGCGCATTGAGCATGCGAGTCATGCCCTCGATCGCACGCTCCTGCTGTTGCAACAACTCGCGCAGATCGGGCCGCGAGATCTTGAGCATGG
Organism: Steroidobacter cummioxidans; assembly: GCF_003104955.1. Taxonomy (NCBI): domain Bacteria; kingdom Pseudomonadati; phylum Pseudomonadota; class Gammaproteobacteria; order Steroidobacterales; family Steroidobacteraceae; genus Steroidobacter; species Steroidobacter cummioxidans. Next base: position 45,345 of record NZ_LSRW01000014.1, read on the forward strand.
CCGCATTCAACAGACGAATGGTTTGAATGGGCTGACGCAAGTCGTGACTGGCGGTGGCGAGAAAGCGGCTCTTGGCTCGATTCGCCCGATCCGCCTCTTCGCGCGCGGCAATCAGCGCTTCATTGATCTGCTGGCGTTCGGTGTTGTCGCGGATCGCGGCGGCCACGAACAGCTCTTCGCCGATTCTGAACGGCGCCAGCCGGATGCCGGCCGCGAACTCGCTGCCGTCGGCACGGCGTGCAAACAAATCCGCGATACGCGCCCCCATCTCGCGATTGCCGGGCTTGCTCAGATACGCAGTCAGATGGCTGACATGCTTGCCGCGCAAGCGCTCCGGAATCAGTGTTTCCAGGGGCTTGTGCAGCAACTGCTCCGGCGCGTAGCCGAACAGCTCGGTGACCGTCTGGTTGGCAAAACGAATGCGGCCACGGGCGTCGACCACGATCAACGCGTCCGGGGAGAAGCGCAACAGGTGCTGAGTGATATCGCTGAGCTGGTCCATCGTCATCGGCTCGCCGTAAGCGAAAATTATGCCGGTTTTCACCACGGCACAACATCGATGCCGGCAATCGGGTGCGCCTCTAAGGGGCGGGCGTAGTGGCTTCCGTGGAAGTCGCGGGTGTCGCAGGCCAGGGGTTGCGGCAGTCTGCGACCCATATGAAACTCCCGGAATCATGGCAATCCCGCTCCGCCCTGTCCGTGCCGCCGCCCAGTGGCGACTCCGTCATGTCCGCTGACAACCCTGCTTCCGGCGAGCTGGCGACATCGCGGCTGCTCGAGCAACTGATGCAAATTGCGCGCACCTCGGCGCTGGAAGAAATGGCCAGCGGCTTTGCGCACGAGTTGAATCAGCCGATCGGCGCCATCGCCACATTTGCGCAAGCTGCCGAGCGCATGCTGTCGCGCCCCGAGCCGATGACCGCGCAGGCCCTGGATGTCCTGCGCCACATCAGCAATGAAGCGCTCAACGCGGGACAGGGCATCCGGCGCATTCGTAAATTGTTCAACGATGCCGCCGTGGCGCGGACCAATTGCGCCATGTCCGACGTGATCGCCGAGCTGATGCCGGTGCTGGAGTTGCTGGCGAGTCGCGCCGGTGCGCGCCTGGAAATGGTCATCGACGAGGCGCTGCCTGCCATTGCTGTCGATCGCCTGCGCATTCAGCACGTGCTCTACACGTTGGTGCAGAACTCACTGGAAGCACCCCGCCCCACGCAACGGCCGGCGCGTGTCCGCGTCGAAGTCACTGGCGATCGTTACGCGGTGACGACTGCAGTCATCGACAATGGCGTGGGCCTGTCGACCGAGGCCCGTGCGCAATTGTTTCGACCGTTTTTTACCACCAAGGATCAGGGCACGGGCTTGGGCCTGGCGTCGAGCCGCGCTATCGTTGAAGCACACGAGGGTGCCATCGGCTGCGACGATGTCGAGGGCGGCGGCGCCAGGTTCTGGTTCCGATTGCCGGCGGCGATCTCATGACATCGCCCCGGCGCTGACATAACAAACATGACCGCCAACAAAACCCCCACGCGCAAAAAACCCACGATTTACATCGTCGACGACGACGACGGCATGCGTCGCGCCTTGAGCGTGCTCATGTCGACGGTCGGTTACAACGCCGTGACGTTCGAGCGGCCCAACGAATTCCTGCAAAAGCTCGATCCCAATCAGCCCGGCTGTCTGGTGCTCGACGTGCGCATGCCGGAAATGAGCGGCCTGGAAGTGCAGCAGCAGCTCAACCGCAGTGGCTCCATGCTGCCGGTGATCCTCATCACCGGCCACGGCGACATTCCGATGGCGGTGCAGGCCATGAAAGACGGCGCATTCGATTTTCTGCAGAAGCCGTTCCGCGATCAGGACCTGCTCGACCGGATCAATGGCGCACTGAAACAGGACGCGGAGAACCGCGAGACCGTCGAGCGGCATGCCGATCTCAAGCGTCGCAGCGAATCGCTCACGCCTCGCGAGCGCGAAGTCATGGCGCTGGTCGTCGATGGTCGAGCCAACAAAGTGATCGCCATCGACCTGGGCCTGAGCGAGCGCACGGTCGAAATTCACCGCGCCAACGTCATGGAAAAAATGCAGGCACGCTCGGTCGCCCACCTGGTGAAAATGCATTTGACCCTGAATGGCGAAACTCCAGGCACTGCCTGACGATTAGGGCCGGTCGACACCGATTTGATTGGACTCGGGCCTGACAGGTCCTGGTCCACTATTGTCCCGAGGGAATGCCATGTCAGATGCGAATCGCGATCCCACGCTCAGTGCTGAATATCTGACACGGCTGGATGCCTACTGGCGCGCCGCCAACTACCTGTCGGTGGGTCAGATCTATCTGATGGACAACCCGCTGCTCGAAGAGACGCTGCAGTTGTCACAGATCAAGCCGCGTCTGCTGGGTCACTGGGGCACGACGCCCGGGCTCAATTTCATCTACGCGCATCTGAACCGCGTCATCCGCAAGTACGACCTGGACATGCTGTATGTCGCAGGGCCGGGACACGGCGGGCCGGCGTTGATCGCCAATGTTTATCTCGAAGGCACTTACAGCGAGTACTACCCGAATGTCTCCGAGGACAAGGAGGGCATGCGCCGGCTGTTCAAGCAGTTCTCGTTTCCCGGCGGCATTCCCAGCCATGTCGCGCCGGAAACGCCGGGCTCCATTCATGAAGGTGGCGAGCTCGGCTACTCGCTGTCACATGCGACCGGCGCGGTGTTCGACAATCCCGACCTGATCGTGACCTGCGTGGTTGGCGACGGCGAAGCCGAGACCGGCGCGCTCGCGACCAGCTGGCACTCGAACAAATTTCTGAATCCGGTGCGCGATGGCGCGGTGCTGCCCATCCTGCATTTGAATGGCTACAAGATCGCCGGCCCGACCGTGCTCGCCCGTATCCCACGCGAGGAGCTGACGCAGCTCATGCAGGGCTACGGCTATGAACCGTTCTTCGTCGACAAGGCCGATACCGACTCGGCCACGCATGTCGCGATGGCGCAAACGATGGACCGCATGATCGAGCGGATTCGCGAGATCCAGACGGACGCCCGCAACAACGGGTTTCACAAGCGCCCGCGCTGGCCCATGCTCGTGCTGACTACACCGAAAGGCTGGACCGGCCCCGAGGAAGTGGACGGCGTGCCGGTGGAGAACAGCTGGCGCTCGCATCAGGTGCCGCTGGCGCAGCTGGCCGAAAAGAAAGATCACTTGAAGCTGCTCGAAACCTGGATGCGCAGCTACAAGCCCGAAGAGTTGTTTACTGCCGAAGGAAAACTGCAGCCGCAATTGCGCGAGCTCGCGCCCGTCGGCAAGCGGCGCATGGGCGACAATCCGCATGCGAACGGCGGCGTTCTGCTGCGGGATCTGCGCCTTCCCGACTTCCGTGACTATGCCGTGGAGCTGCCCTCCCCCGGATCGCGCAGCGCCGAGGCGACGCGCGTCCAGGGCAAATTCCTGCGCGACGTGATGCAGCGGAATCTGGATTCCAAGAACTTCCGGCTGTTCTCCCCAGATGAGTTCACGTCGAACCGCTGGGACGACGTTTTGAAAGTCACTTCGCGCATGCTGGCCGGCGAGATCCTGCCCTCGGACACCGGTATTGCTTGCGACGGCCGCGTCATGGAGATGCTGAGCGAGCATCAATGCCAGGGCTGGCTGGAAGGCTATCTGCTGACCGGCCGGCACGGCTTCTTCAGTTGTTACGAAGCGTTCGTGCACATCGTCGACTCGATGTTCAATCAGCACGCCAAGTGGCTCAAGAGCTGCAACCACATTCCCTGGCGACGCCCGATCGCGTCGCTGAACTACTTGCTGACCTCACATGTCTGGCGCCAGGATCACAACGGCTTCAGCCATCAGGATCCCGGCTTCATCGATGTGGTCGTGAACAAGAAGCCCGAGGTGGTGCGCGTGTATCTGCCGCCCGATGCCAACACGTTGCTGAGTGTCACGGACCATTGTCTACGCAGCCGCAACTACGTGAATGTCATCGTCGCCGGCAAGCAGCCGCAGTTCCAATGGCTGTCGATGGACGCGGCGATCAAGCATTGCAGCGCCGGCGCCGGCATCTGGGACTGGGCCAGCAACGACCAGGACGGCTCGCCCGATATCGTCATGGCCTGCGCCGGCGATGTGCCGACCTTGGAAACATTGGCCGCGGTCTCCCTGCTGCGCGAATGGCTGCCGTCGCTGCGCATCCGCGTCGTGAACGTGGTCGACCTCATGACCCTGCAGCCGGAGAGCGAGCATCCGCATGGCATGAGCGACAAGGAATTTCGATTGCCATTGTTTTCACCACGGACAAGCCCAATTCCTGTTTTCGCGTTTTCCAATGGCTATCCCTGGCTGATCCATCGCCTCACCTATCGCCGCAATGGCCATGACAACCTGCATGTGCGCGGCTACAAGGAAGAAGGCACGACCACCACGCCCTTCGACATGACCGTGCTGAACGATCTGGATCGCTTTCATCTCGCGGAGGCGGCCATCGATCTGGTCCCGAGCCTCGGTGCTCAGGCAGGCCACTTACGCCAGCGGCTACGCGACAAACTCATCGAGCATCGCGAGTACGTGCGCCGGCACGGCGAGGACATGCCGGAAGTCCGCGATTGGCAGTGGACGGTGAAGTAGCCGGTCCGGCTTACGAGTACAACGCTGGTAGCTGCGCGTGCAGGAACCAGCGGTCGAGCACGACATTGCGTGCGAACCACTGCGTTTGCATCAGTGCACGCGCGAGCCTCAGTCTTAATTTGGCAGGAAGCATCGCCAGCGCCGGCGTTTCGCCACGCTCGCCAAAGCGGGAACGAAGGGCGGCTTCGTACTGTAACAAGCTCTCCCGGCGGTAATCTCGATTCACGGCCAGCGCATTGGCGGCCGCCATCAAGCCCGATTCGATCGCCGGACGAATGCCCTCGCCGCTTTGCGTATAAGCCAGGCCGGCAGCGTCACCGATGACCATGACGCCATCGGCGATCACGGGCCGATTGCCGTGCGCATATAACAGATAGGCGTGACCTTTGAACTTGCCGGGCAGATCCTCCGGAATCCTGCCTTGCGCCGCCAGTGAGCGAGCAAACGTCTGCACGTGTTCGGCAAGCCGGTGGTTGCCTTCCCGCCCCAGGCCGACATTGAGATAGTTGCCCTTCCGGAAACACCAGCCATAACCTTTCAGGTCGTCGCAGAAATACAGCTCTGGCCGCTCGCCCGTGACAGCACATCGGGCCGCCTGCGCATCGTTCAGCTCGAACTCGATTTCCTGGGCGCTGATAGCACGCTCTTCCTTGCCCAGATGCGCGCCGAGGAAGCGCGCGACGGGACAGAAATGACCGCCCGCGCCAATGACCAAAGGCGTGGCAATCTCGCCATTGACGAGCCAGCGCTCGCCCTGACGCTCCATCGACTTCCAGGCTTGCCCCAGAAGCAACCGCGCGTCGCTGCGCTCCAATAAATAATGATCGAACTCGCAGCGCCGGATGCCGTAGCTCACGACCTTGTCGTAGTTCACGGACGCGTTGGCCTGCTCGCCCATACCAGTAATGAATGAGTTGATGGGCTGCAGAACGCGCCCTCGTCGATAGTCCTCAACGTCGAGATCGAGCTCCTGCACGACTTGCGGCGTAATCCACCCGGCACACACCTTGTCTCGCGGGAACACGCTCTTGTCCATGATGAGCACGTCCAGCCCCGCCTGCCGCAGTGTGCGCGCGCACGTCGATCCGGCCGGACCGCCCCCGACGATCAGCACATCACAAGTGTCTGCGCTCATGATTGATACAGGTGCTCGCGCGTCATCGGGATATTGTTGTTGCTGCCGGACGAGAACACGACCTGGAACAGCTGCATCTCGCCGGTCGTGAACGCACCGCGCGAACCGGCCAGATACAGGCGCCACATTCTGACGAAGTTCTCATCGAACATCTGCGCCACCTGGTCGCGCGACTCCTCATACAGCCGCCACCACCAATCGAGCGTCTTGGCGTAATGCAGACGCAAGTTCTCCACATCGAGCACGGAGAAACCCGAGCCTTCGAAAATCTCCATCATCTGTTTCAACGAGGGTGGATTCGCGCCCGGGAAGATGCGTCGGTCGATCCAGCGGTGCATGGGTTTCCAGCGATTGCGACCGATGGTGTGAATCAGCCCGAGACCTTCGGGCTTCAGGCAGCGGCGAATGACATCACCCAATCCGGGGTAGTTCTCCACGCCCACATGCTCGAGCATGCCCACCGACACGAACGCGTCAAACGAGCCCCGGATGTTTCGATAGTCGTCCTCGACGAACTCGACGCTCTGCTCCAGTCCCTCCGCCTTGGCGCGCTCGCGTGCGAATGCGATCTGCTCGCGCGAGATGTTGAACGCCGTGACTTTCACGCCGTAGTGACGCGCCATGTACAGGGCGAGTCCGCCCCAGCCACACCCGGCCTCGACTACGTGCTGCCCCGGACGCAGCCGCACCTTGCGACACACATGTTCCATCTTCGCCAGCTGGGCCTGGTCCAGCGTCGCGTCGGGCGTCGCAAAGTATGCACAGGTGTACGCCATGGTCGAGCCCAGCCACAGGGAATAGAACTCGTTACCGATGTCGTAGTGATGATGAATGTTCTCGCGCGAGCCATGCAGCGTATTGGTCGGCCGGCGATGCAACCACTGACTCATGCGCCGCAGCGCCGAAATCGAATTGCGCCCCGGATGCGACCCGCCCTGATACAACTCCTCGATCAGCCGGCCGACGTCGCCCTCGACCTGGATCTTGCCGACGCTATACAGCTCGCCGAACTGCACATCGGGATCCCTGCAAAGACGCACCAACGTGGCTCTATCCGGAATGTGCAGGGTTGCCACCGCCTCGGTGACGCTGGTCTGCACACGCTCGCCATTCCAGAGCGCAATCTGAACGGGTGGATCGCCAAATGCATGAAGCAATGCGCGCAGCATGCGGCCTTCGAGGGAAGTGCGAGGCGTCGGTACGGGCTGAGCGGAAGAGTCGCGCCGCGCTGGACCGGGTGGCGCGTTGTCCGCGACACGATACGTCGTCATAGGCCGCTCTCGAGAGGTCTGCATTTTTGTTTGTCTCCGCCCCCGCCGCCAACCTTTTTATTATTTGGGTTTTTTTTTTGCTACTCGATGCAAGCGTCGCTGCGGCATTGGCGCGAATTCGCACCATTTGTCGGCAAGGATTACAGCATTCCGGCATTCCGGACTACCCCGCAGCCCTTGCGTGGAGCTCCGGAG
>NZ_LSRW01000015.1:0-87961 GCF_003104955.1 Steroidobacter cummioxidans
GCAGCGTCAGATGTGTATANCTTCCTGCACGAACTCATCGAAGATCCGCGACTGATTCACGGGTTCAATGCCGATGCCGGTGTCCGTCACGTCGAGTCGCACGCGGAGCTCATCGCCCTCGATCTCGAGCGGCGTCACGCGCAATATCACTTCACCTTGCTCGGTGAACTTCACGGCGTTGCCGCCGAGATTGACGAGCACTTGTCGAAGGCGAACGACGTCCGCACGAACGCGAGGCATCGGGCGAGCAGGGGAGTCGCAAATCAGCTCGATGTTCTTTCCCGATGCGCGCGCCGCGAGCATCTCTGCGGTTTCCTCGACCAGCTCGACGAGATCGCACTCCACGGGCGCGAGTTGCAGGCGCGCAGCTTCGAGCTTCGAGAAGTCGAGCACATCGTCCACGACTGCAAGCAGCGAGTCCGCGGAGCGATGAATGCCTTCGGCGAAGCGTCGCTGGACCGCGTCGAGGTGCGTGTCGAGCAGCAGCTCGCTCATGCCGAGCACGCCATTCATTGGTGTGCGCAGCTCGTGATTCATGCGTGCGACGAAATCGCTCTTCGCACGGCTCGCTTCCTGCAGCTGATGGTTGCGCTCTTCCAGTTCGCGCGTGCGGATGCTCACGACCTGTTCCAGTTCGCGGTTGTAATCGAGCTCACGCTGGCGCTTTCTCCGATGCAGCTGCCAGAAGAATGCGATGACCAACAGAGCGGCTGCCACATAGGTCAGCCGCGCGGCCAGTGTGTTCCAGGGCGCCGCTGCGACATGCACGGGAATCGTCAGATCCTCTGTGCTCCAGATACCGTCTGCATTGGCGGCGCGGACTCGGAACACGTAGTGGCCCGCATCCAGATTGGTATAAGTCGCGCGATGTAGCCGGCCAGCCTCGACCCAATTCGCATCGAAGCCTTCGAGCCGATACCTGTATCGATTGTTGGCGGGCGAGATGAAGTCCAATGCCGCGAACTCGAACGTTACGAGCTTGTCGTCGTGCGCGAGCGCGAGCGGTCGATCCACCGAGGGTAGCTGCGGCAACGGCAGCTGTTGGTTGAGGATTGCGACTGATGTAAGTGCCAGGCGCGGCGGTGGCGCGTTCGACGAGGAAATATCGGGCTGGAATGCATTGAAGCCATGATTGCCGCCGAAGTACAGCGTGCCATCGCGGCCACGGTAGTGCGCGTTGAAGTTGAACTCGTCGGCCTGCAAGCCGTGCGGCTCACGCAGCAGACGGCTCGCGCCCTCGCGCGGATCGAGTCGCGCGAGGCCGTTGTTCGTGCTCAGCCATAAACTGCCTTGATAGTCCGACTCGATGCCGTACACCACCTGGCTCGGCATGTTGGCGAGTCGCTTGTCGCTTTGGAACCGAATCGCCTGTGGCTGATCCGAGCTGCCGACGATGCGGTCAAGGCCGCCGCCGGCGGTACCGACCCATACGTTGCCAGTGGGATCCACATGCAGTGCGTAGACGGTGTCGTCACTCAGGCTGCTGGGGTCGCGATCGTTGCGGCGGAATGCATGGAAGCGACCGGTGGCGCGTTCGAGCAGGTTCAAGCCGCCGCCGATCGTGCCAATCCAAAGGTTGCCTTGCCGGTCCTCTACGATGGCGCTGGCGCGCGGGCTGCTCAGCGCGTTGCCATTGGTACTGTGGGGATAGCGATTCAGTTGTCCGGTTTCGCGGTCGATGCGTACGACACCGCCACCGAACGTTCCAACCCATACATCGCCGGCGCGGTCTTCGTACAAGCACATGACGCCGTCGGCAGGCAGCGTGGTTGGGTCATTTGCATCGTTGCGATAGAAGCGCAGCGAGCGCCGCTGAGGATCCATGCGCGCAAGACCGCCGCTCATCGTGCCGATCCACAACGAGCCGGCGCGGTCGTAAAGCAATGCCATCACGCTGTTGTCCGCGAGGCGCAGCGGCACGGGCGACTCGCCCGTGAGGCGTTGCTCACTTCGGTTGCGGGTGTCGATTTCGACCAGTCCGCCCGATGTTCCCACCCACACCGTGCCCTCGCCATCGTCCGCGAAGGAGTTCACGGCGGTGTTGGCGAAGAGAGGGCTTCGGTAATGGCCGAATGACCAGCTCTGCGGACTCCAGTGACTGGCGCCGCCGGCGCGGGTGCCAACCCAGACGACGCCACTGCGATCCTGATACAACGACATCACATCGTCATCGCGCAGGCTGTGTGGGTTGTCCACGTCAGGACCGTAGCGCACGAAACTCTTTGACGTGCGATCGAACAGGTTGAGTCCGTCCGAGGTGGCTATCCAAAGACGCTTCGCATCGTCTTCCATGATGGCCCGCACGCGATCGTTGCTGAGCGAGCGTGGGTTGCTGGCGTCGTAACGGAACGAAGTTACTTTTCTGGTCTGAGGATCGAGACGATACAAGCCGGTGTCGAATGTGCCGATCCAAAGCGCGCCTGCGTGATCTTCGGTGATGGCGCGCACCCGTGCACCAGCGAGTGCGCCAGCCTCGGCGACGTCGTTGTTGAAGTCATCGCTGCTGGCTTCATAACGGCCCAGTCCCTTATCGGTACCCACCCAAAGCCGCCCGGCGCGATCCGTGTAAAGCGCGAACACGGCCTCTGCGGCGAGCGACCTCGGATTGCCCTCTATGTGATGGAAGTGCCGCGCGTGTCCGGTTTGCGGATCGAGTATGTCGAGCCCGTGGCGTTCGGTCGCGGCCCAAACCTGACCTTTGGCGTCGATGTGCAACGTCCGGATCGCGTCGCTCGCGAGAGAGTTGGGATTGGATGGATCGTGTCGGAACTGCTGGAAGCGATCGTTACGTCGATCCCAGCGCGCAACACCGCCACCCATCGTCGCGAGCCACAGGTCGCCGCGCGCGTCTTCCGCAATCTTCCAAACGTAGTCGCTTGCCAGCCCGTTCTCATTGCCGCGCTCGCGCCGGTATTCACGAATCGAGTGGCCGTCATAACGATCGAGCCCGCTCTCGGTCGCCAGCCACAGAAAGCCTTGCGAGTCCTGCAGGATGCTCATCACCGTGCTTTGCGACAGGCCGTCGCGCATGGTGAGGTGCTCGAAGTACATGGGACGCACTTCGGGCACAGGCGTTGTCGCCTGCGCAGTCAACGTCGCGCAGGCGAGGAGAGCGGACACCCATTGGTGGCGCACGATGGGTCATTCCTGAGGCGCGGGCTCGATGCCGGAGCTGTTCGGCACGGAGCTATTGCTCCAGGTGTAACCGTTACTCCAGGTATAGCCGTTGCTCCACGTGTAGCCGTTGCTCCAGGTAAAGCCATTGCTCCAGGTGTAACCGCCGCTCCAGGTCACGCCGTCATCGCTCGGCGCGCCGCCGTCCCACAACAGTCCATCGAGCGTGGAGGCGAGGCCGACCAGCAGTTGCCCGAGCAACGGCAGGCTGCCGAGCGGGCTCAACAACGACGTGAGCAGCCCAGGCGGGTTCTCGACTTGCATGATGTAGAAGTTGCCGTTGGCATCCTGGTTGGCGCGTCCGCCGTAGTGCTGCAGGCCGGCGAGATCCGCGGCGACATTCAGGCCCTGGTTCGCGCAGTTCGATGCGGTGCTGTACAGCGCGTCTTGCGCATTCACCAAGCCCGCGCCTTGCTGGAACACGGAGTAGGCGAGATGTCCGTCGGATCTCACTGCCGGGCGCGCGCCGTCCATCAGGCGGCATTTCACGTTGTTCGGCGAGAGCAGCGAATTGGCTTCGAGCATCAGCGCGACCACGCCGCTCGTGACCGCCGCGGCCTGTGACGTGCCTGACATGGTCAGGTCCGGGTAACGCGTGTCCAGCCACTGCGGAAACCGCTGCGCGAGTGTGCCGACATCCGGTGCATACGCGCGAATGTGACCACCCATGGCCACGACTTCAGGTTTCACGAAACCCTCGTACGTCGGGCCTGCAGAAGAGAACGTCGCAAGCTTGTATTGGCTCGGTTCGAATGGGTGATAGTTGTCGGTGACCGCGCCCACGGAGATGACATACGGATTGTTGGCCGGAACGCCGATCGTCATGGGGGCAGGCCCGGCGTTGCCCGCAGCGACGACCACGACGAGGCCCGCACCCCAAGCCGCCATCACGGCCTGATTGAGCGGATCATCCCAGTAGTGCGAATTGACCGGTGCGCTCAACGACAGGTTGAGAACACGGATGCCATAGGTGAGCCGCTGGTTCATGGCCCATTGAATGCCGGCGATGACATCGAAGTAACGGCCCGCGCCATTGCTATCGAGCACGCGCACGGAAACCAGGTTCACGCCCGGCGCGACGCCTTGATAGCGACCCGTCGAAGCGATGCCGCTGCTGGCGATGATCGACGAGATGTGCGTGCCGTGACCATTGTGGTCGTCGATGTCGCGGCTGTATTTGTTTAGCGACAGCAGCGGGTACGCGCTGGGGTTCTCGCGCGCAAGGATCACATCGTACTGCGCCAGAACGCGGGGGTTACGCCCCGACGAGGAGGTTTGCAGCGGACCTTTCTCTTGCCACACGCCGGTGTCGAGCACCGCGACTGTGACGCCGCGCCCGGTGATCCCTCCGGTGTGCAGCGGGCTCGCGCCAACCTGGGTTGGATAATAGGTTTCAGGGAGCGGCGAGGTGGTGCTGCTCGAGGTGACCGAGGCGTCGTCATACACGCGCAGGCCTGCGACTGGCTCGCTCCACAGTGCGCCGAGCTCGCGTTCGTCCATCTCGGCGCCGACTGCACGGATGATTGTGAGATCACCCGTGATGACGCCGCCTGCGCGCACGACAGCACTGCGAGCTAGCTCCGCGCTGGATGCTTGAACGATGTAGCGCTGGCGAACGCCGATGGCAGCTTTTTGCTCCCGAGGCGCGTTCGCCGACTGTGCCAAGGGCGTGGACTGTGAGGTGGGCGGCGAAGTCTCGGATACCCGAGACACAGCGGCGGCCGGCGTTACTGCCGCAGGCTCCCGCGGCGCCAGTACAAACAAAGTGAGAGCAGCACCGAGCGCGCCAGCTGCGAGCAGCCAGCGCTTGCGCCGAACGATCTTCCCCATTGCGTCCTCCGTTCTTATGTCGGTGGTGATTTCGCGCAATCGCTACGTGCGCGGTGTAACCGCGGCCGCAAGCTCTTTTGCTACTTGTTCCAAATAATGTTCCAGCGCTGTGCGGCACTCGGTCGCGAGTGCGACGAAATCACGGCGCGCGTCCATCGGGTCGGGATTCCGCAGGATGTGTCCAGCCTTGACCAGCTCTCGGATACGACGCAAGGCGGTGGTCGGTGAGATGTGTGGAACCGAAATGCTGAGCGCTGAGACGGAGAGGCGTTGCGCGGTTTTGTCCGCGCGCAGTAGTTCGAGCAACAGGTCCCACGCGACGTCGTCCAGCTCGCCGAGCGGTGCGAGCGCCTCGCGCGGTCGACGCAAATGATCGAGACTGAGCGTCGCGAGGTCGCAGCGATTGACCTCGACGGGTGGCGCGATTGTTTCGGGGAGGGGATGTTTCCAAGTATTGAGTGCCGCGGCCAAAGCCTCTGCTTGCTGCGCCAGGAGCGCGGCCTGATCGGTCAACTGCATTGCAACGCGGTTGCGGTCCGCGCGCTCGACTGCGCTGCGTACCGCATTTAACAGTTCTTGTGGACGGACTGGCTTGACCAGGAAGTCGACCGCGCCGAGGCGCAGCGCCTGGATTGCGAAGTCCACCTCGGGGTACGCGGTGAGAAAGATGAAGCGAGGCAGCGAGGCAGCGCCGGTCAGCGAGCCGAGGCTCTTGAGCAGGCTGATGCCATCCATGCCCGGCATGTGAATATCGCTGATGGCGACCAGGATGTCGGGTGTCGTGCGCAGGATGGCGAGTGCTTCCTCGCCGCCGAGGGCCGTGCGGCAGTCATAGCCTTCGGTCTGCAGCACCGAATGGACCCACAGCACCATCGAGGAATCGTTGTCTATGATGAGGACGCGGCCCTTAGCCACATCGTCATTGGTACGCGTGCTGACGGACTGCGATTTCATCCGTGGTCTCGTTACGTGTACTGCCCACACATGGGCTGCGTGCAATGTACCCTATCCTGACCCGCGACTGTCACCAGTTACATATGTCACATTCCACAGACGCTTGGCCAGGGACCGGACCTTCGCACGAGGTGCTCGATGCACTCGCGTTTCAGGATCTGCTCGAGACCCTGGTTGCGCCAGCCGCAGTTGCCACGGTCTACCGCAAATTCTTCGACAATGCTGCCACTTTCATTCGCGAGTTGGCCAGTCAAGACACCGCCGCGCGCATCGAGACCATGCACACGTTGAAAGGCAGCGCGGCGATGCTCGGCGCCAATCGCGTGGCGGCGCTCGCAGCTCACATACAGTCACATTTACATGGTTCGTCCATTCAGGTTGAGCAGGCCGCGCGCGAACTCGAAGATGAGCTGGCGAAGTTTCGCGCGGCGGCGGCTCAGTGTTTGTTCGCGGCCGGCGGCACACTCGACCCGTGAGTCTGCGTCAATTTGGCGCAGATTCCGGCGCGGCCCGCGGCGTCAAAATTCTGTCGGCCCGATGCGAGTGGCCACGGCTTCCACGAGCGTGTCATGGAAGGTGCCCTTGATGACGTAGTAAGTCGCGCCCGCATCGAAGCCGCGCCAACGTTGCTGAACATCGTCTTTGTCGCAGGCGAGCAGCACCGGCAGTTGTTTGAAGCGCGGATCCCTGCGGATGCGGCGGATCAGCTGAATGCCATCCAGCAGCGGCATGTCGACATCCGTGAGCACGAGATCGATGTTGCCACTGAGCACTGCGTACCAGGCTTCCAAGCCATCAGCCGCGGTCACGACGTCGTAGCCACGGAAGCGCAGCAGCTTTCGCTCCAGCTCTCGAATCTCCATGCAGTCGTCGGCAACGAGCACGACGAGCTTGGATTTGCCGCGTTCCGAGCGGACCTCATGCGTATCCGTCGTCGGTGGAGCGGGTTGCGCTATAGGGGTCGAGCGCGGCAGCTTCGCCATCGAGTCGAGCAGGTCGACGGCTTGTAACATCATTCCAATGAGCTGCTGCTGTAGCTCGATATCGCCGCGGCGGACGGCTGCCAGGCATTCTTCCATTGAGCGCGCGAGCTCGGCGCCCGCTTCGAGGCCGACCATGTGCGCAGTCGCTTCGAAAGAGCGCGCAGCCGACGCGCACGCGTTGAGTTGATCGGCAGACAGAGGATCGCGCGCCAGAGCGGTCACGCAGTTGGTCAGCAGTTGGGCCTGCGTCTGGGCCTGAACACGAAGCAGTTCGAGCATCACCATGGCTCTGTGTCTTCTTCCGCAGCGAATCAGCGGGGTGCGCTGAATTCTGCGAGCGCCAGGGTGAAGGCTGGTTTTTTTCTGCGCCATATTGGTGACGAAAGTCGCTGCGTGACGCGCGCAGCGACTTGGAGCGTCAGCTCAGGCCGCGTCGCGCTTCGGACGGCGGACGGCGCGCACTTTGCCGCTGCGCCCGCCGCCACAGAAGAATTGATCCGCGCCATCGGATTCGAGCCCCGAGATGCCGGCGCCCGGGGGCATCTCGATAGTTTCGAGCACCTGGCCACTGCGCGGATCGAGGCGACGCAACTCGCTTTCGTCACCTTCCCAGGTGGCGTGCCACAGCTCGCCCTCGACCCAGGTGACTCCGGTGACGAAACGATTCGACTCGATGGTGCGCAGGACTGCCCCGTTGTCGGGGTCGACTTGATAAATCTTCCGCTCCTGATAATGACCGACCCACAGGGTGCCTTCGGCCCAGGCGAGCCCGGAATCGCCGCCATTGCCGGGGGCGGGCAGGGTGGCGAGCACCCGGCCGGTGTGAGGATCGACTTTCTGGATCCGATTCTCGGCAATCTGAAACAGATGTTTGCCGTCGAAAGCCGTGCCGGCATGCGCGGCGACCTCGAGCGAGCGCACGGTCTTGCCGCTCGCAGGATCCAGTGCATTCAATTTGTCGCCCGAGGCGAACCAGACTTGCTGGCCGTCATAGGTGACTCCATGCACGCCCTCGACACCCGGGAAGGGACCATATTCACGAACGATGTTGGCTTTGGTGCGTTTCATGGCGGCAGGTTAGTCGTTAGGCAGCGGAGCAGGGAGTAACAAGGTCGTCGCGAATCCGGGCAGCGGTGGTGTCAGCCAGCGACGGGCCCGCCCGCGGCCGATCGATTGCACTTTGCCGCTCTCGGCCAGCGAATCGAGCGCGCGCTGAACGGTGCGCTGACTGGCGCCGAGACCCAGCGCGAGCGCGGAGCTGGACCAGGATTCGCCGTCGGAGAGCAGCGCCAGCACCGACGCATATTCCTCTTCAACAGGACGCGCCAATACGACGACTTCACGCGCAGTGCGCGGAGCTAATGAAAAACCGCGTACCGTCGCACTGACGTCTGCAAATGATCGAAGCTGAGCGCGCAGACGTCCCATCTCGACTCGCAACCTCGCACGATGCGACTCGTCGGCGACCTTTGCTCGGAACGCTCGCGTAACGAGCGTGCCACGCGGAACGTCTTCCGGCCACGCTTCGGCCAATGCGCGGGCCAATGTGAAAAGCACCGGACGGGTCGCGAGCGAAACCGTCGAGCTCCTATGACGAATCACATGACGGCACGCGTCCACGACGAGTGCCTTCGAATCGAAGAGCGTGGCAACTTCATCGAGCAGTAGCGGTCGCGTCGCGCCACGCGCAATCAATCGCGCGGCTGGTGCATTCAAAACCTGTGACGCATTCTCGACCTCGGCGCTCAACGCCGGAATCCTCGCATCGCGAGCGGCACGTTCGGCGCGAGCGAGCGCGGCGCGGGCTGCTTTCGGATTGACGCGTCTCATGGCGATGCCCGCGATGATCAATTCGTGAGCCGCGCGCAATGCCGGCGGCATGGACG
This sequence comes from Steroidobacter cummioxidans, assembly GCF_003104955.1. Taxonomy (NCBI): domain Bacteria; kingdom Pseudomonadati; phylum Pseudomonadota; class Gammaproteobacteria; order Steroidobacterales; family Steroidobacteraceae; genus Steroidobacter; species Steroidobacter cummioxidans. Next base: position 8,828 of record NZ_LSRW01000015.1, read on the forward strand.
CAAAGTTCAGCTCAGCGAGCAGTTGCTCGGCTGCATCGACGCGTCCGATCAGCAGCAGACGTCGGATTTCGAGATATCGGGCCAGCGCGGCGTTGGCAGTATCGCCGTGGCGTTCGAGCGTCACGCGAGCAGTATCGAGTGCCTTCTGTGGCCAGTGCAGGTCGCGCGAGGCGAGCGCAATTTCGGCTTCAGCGACCGCACATCGAGCTCGGGCGAGGGCTTCTTTCGGCCCAAAGGCACGCGCCGCGCTGCGTACCAGCGCCTTCGCTCTGACGAAATCTCCCAGCTGCGCCATGGCGATGCCTCGCAGTGCCAGGGCAGGCGCATCCTCACGCAGAGCAACGCGTCTCAATGCACCCAGTGGATCGCCCGCCGCCAGCGCCCGCGCGGCGGCGGTGATCATCGAATCCATCTGAATCCCGCCAAATTTGTCACTCCCACCGCACTCGGCCGGGTGCTTAGTCTGCCCAGCGGCAAAGCATACCAATGGAGAGTGCAGCAATGACGCGAGCCGCGAGCTCCGAGTCGGCCTTTTATGCGGTTTCAGCGCTGCTGTTCGCAGCCAGTGTGACGGTCACCGTGCTCTGGTGCGCGTCCATGTCGGCGATGGGCGGAATGGCGATGCCCGGCGGCTGGACCATGTCCATGGCCTGGATGCGGATGCCGGGACAGACCTGGATCCAGGCGGGCGCGTCGTTCGTCGGTATGTGGCTGGTGATGATGATTGCCATGATGCTGCCATCGCTGGTGTCCATGTTGCGCCGATATCGACGTGCCGTCGGCCGGCCCGGCGATGTGGGATTGGGCGGACGGACTGTCCTGGTGGGGGCCGGATATTTCTTCGTGTGGACGCTGTTGGGCGTCGTGGCGTTTCCCGTCGGCGTGCTGCTGGCAACCTTGGAAATGCAGGTGCCGGCATTGGCGCGCAGCGTTCCCGTCGCGGTCGGTGCGATCGTCATGATCGCGGGCGCTTTGCAACTTACGGCTTGGAAGACTCGTCATCTCGAGTGCTGTCGTCGTGCGCCAGTAGGCAGCGAATCTTTGCGGCCCGGTGCCAGGGTGGCCTGGGGCCACGGCATGCGATTGGGCATGCATTGCACGCACTGCTGTGCAGGCCTGACCGCAATATTGCTGGTCGTCGGCGTCATGGATTTGCGGGCAATGGCACTCGTGACAGCGGCGATTACACTGGAGCGGCTCGCGCCCGCGGGGCGGCGTATCGCGCGAGTCATCGGCATCCTGCTGATATTGACCGGCGCGCTGGTCATTGTGCGGGCTGGCGGTTTCGGCTGACTGTGTCGGTTTCGGCGGGGCTGGTTCGTCTTTGAGAAGGATTCTTCTGGAGAGGCGCTATGAAGCTATACGAGTTCGCACCGACCCGCTCGATTCGTGCCCGCTGGGCCCTGCAGGAGCTGGAGGTCCCGTTCGAGTCCGTCTCGATCCGGCTGATGGAAGGCGCCGGACAGACGCCGGAGTATCTGGCGCTCAATCCGGCGGGCAAAGTGCCCACCTTGGTCGACGGTGATTTCGTGCTGACCGAGTCGGTCGCCATCGTGCTCTATCTGGCCGAGAAATATTCGCACAAGGGCTTGCTGCCGACCGACCTCAAGCAGCGCGCGCAGCTCAATCGTTGGATGCTGTTCGCCGTCACCGAGCTGGAGCAGCCGTTGTGGCGCATCGCGCGGCACTTGTTCCTTTATCCCGAGCACCAACGTCTGCCCGCGGACATCGAGCTCGCCAAGGACGAATTTCGGAGCATGGCCGCCGTGCTGGAGCAGCACATGCAGGGCAGGGAGTTCCTGATCGGCGATCGAGTCAGCGTCGGCGATTTCGTGACTGCCTATACGCTGGATTGGGGCAACGAGGTGGAGCTGCTCGATGCGTGTCCCACGCTGCTCGCTTATATGCAGCGGATGTACGCGCGTCCCAAAGCGGCTCTGCGAATCAAGGATGCCTTCGCGAGCGTGGCCGCAGCCTGAGGCAGTCCCACGCCAGTGGGACTGCGCGATTTCATCAGTTGCAGCTGGTCAGAACGTTTTGCGGATCTGCAGCTGTATGAAGCGCTGCGCATCGATGTGACGATCCTCGTGATACAGGATCTGTCCGCTGGCGCGCGAGCCGTCGTAAACAGTGCGCCACCGGCTCCTCGGGCGACCGGTGAAGTTGTTGACCATCATGCGGATCACAGTATCGGACCTCGGCGTCCAGTCCCAATACAGCCGAAAGAAATGATCCCAATGCTCGGTGCGAACTTCGCCGATGCGGAAGTAGGTTTCGCGCTTGCTGTACGAGTCTTCCAGCGACAGCGTCGAGTTGAGCGCAGGAAATTCCTTGGTGATGAGCAGGTTGCCGCCGAGCGGGGAATGCTTGGTAATGCGCCGCGACTCAAAGGTCACTGGATCTTCGACCTGCGACCAGCTCCAGTCGCTGTTGAGGCGCACCTGGGTGCCGGACAGGCCGAGCCGCTCCATGGGCAGCGACAGACCCAGCGAAATCTTGTCGCGGGTACCGTCGCCGAGATTGCCAGGGGCGTCGAAATCGCCGACCGGCACCAGATCGACCACGTCGCTGACCAGCGAGTGCATATAGCTCAGCAGCAGGGCGCCGGCGCCCCAGAAGCGCGTTTCGATGGTGCCTTCGAACTCCCACGCATTTTCAGGTTTCAGGTTGGCATTGCCGCCGTTGATGATGCCGGCGTCGAGCGAGGCCTGTGAGGCGAAGTCGCGGAACTCCAGTTGGCTGACGGTGCGTTCGACGCGGCCGCGCAGCTGGATATCGCTGTTCATATCGAATCGCACCATGACGCGAGGCTTCGCATAGCTCAGCGTGCGCTTGGCGTCGTGATCGCCGGACTGGCTGATCGTCGACATTTCATAGCGCATGCCGAAGTCGCTCGCCAGGCGTGGCGTGGCTTTCCAGCGAAAATCGACGAACGCCTCGCCGCGGCGCTCTTCGATCTTCACCTTGGCGGCCGGCAGAGGCACGGGCGTGCCGTTGCGACTGAGGCGCGCATCGACATCCAGGAAGTTGTATGCGCCCTCGAGCCCGGTCTCGATCGTGACGGCCGAGGAGGCACGATAGGTCGCCGAGCTGCGCAGGATGGACTCGCCGCGCAACGCCTCGTCTTCGGACCTTTGCAGATTGAGCGTGTCGATCGAGTCGGCGGAGATGATTTTGCGTTCCAGCGTCTGCAGCAGCAGCGCGCGCGCCGAGAGCGCATCGCTCAAGGTATGTTCGTAATCGACGCCGGCTTCACCTTGATCCAGTTTGATGTCGGTGGTGATGTGCCAATCGAACGTCTGTGGGACACCGGAGCGGGGCGTGAGAATGTCGTACTGCTTGGTGTCCGAGCTGGTGCCACCGAGGTTGATCCGCAGCAGTCCGGCATCGCCCTGATATTCGGCCTGGCCGTTCGCCTGGTATTGCCGTTGGCGCCAGTCGGTCTCGAAGCCACTGGACAAATACAGCTCGCGATTGGCGTCGCGACGAGTCAGCTCGCCTTTGCCGGAGCTGCCGTACTGCTGTTCGTCGCGGAAGTTGAGCGTGCCATTGAGCGTGAGCCGGTCGATGTTACTGGCCGATTCCAGGCGCAGCCCGACGCCAGGCTCGTGCTCGGTCGCAAACAGGCCGGTGAGCTCGCCGGCGAGCGTGCTCATGTTGCCGCTGCGGCGGATGACGTTCGCAACCACCGATTGACCTTGCATGTTGATACCGGGCGCGCCGCCGCGGATCACTTCGATCGCGGTGACGGCGGATATCGGAATCCGCCGCAGCACGTCTTCCAGCAACACCGCTTTCGATGCTGGACGCTGGCCATCGATCAGCACGTTGCCCAGCGCACCGGCGAAGCCTCGCACCGTCGTGTCGCCCGGCTGGAAGGTGAAGCCGGGCACGCGCCTGACTATGTCCAGGGCCGTGGTCGGCTGGAATTCGGCGAAGAAGCTCGCTTCGTAACGAATCACCCCGGCGCCGAGGTTGGCCGGTGTGGCCGCGATGGGTGCTCCCCCGATGGGTGGCTCCTCGGGTTCGTTGGTCGGAGGCGGCTCAGCAGCCAGGGCCGCTGCAAAGGGAATGCAAGCGACGAATCCGCCGCGGATACGACGCGACGTGACGAGAGGGTGACGATCCCGCATGAAATTCCACTGCTTTGTGGTTATGGCGGCTGCCAGAAGCCGCGGTTCTTAACAAGAATTTTAGGTGGCGGGCGCGGAGAGGATCATGTGATTCGGACGCGAAACGACGCTGCGCTTGCATGGATCAAGCGGCGCACGGTGGGGCCGTGGAAGATTGTTTGCGTCAGCGATTTATGCGAACGGATCGGCGGATTTCAGCCGGTGTCTCGCGCACCAGCAGCACTGTGTGCGCCTTGCCAGCGGGCTCGCACTCCTTCGAACAGCGCGCGCGTCGCTTTCTGGAGCGCGGGCTCGGGTACCTTGGAGATCCACCAGCTGAGCGCCATCACGAACACCACGCTGCTGGCCAGCGCCAGCTCTGTAGGGATTCCCACCTCGACGAGCGCACCCAGCAGTGCACCACCGGTCACGCTGTGGAGCAGATAGAGCGGATACGTCATCAGGCCGAGCCGTCGCAGGAGTTGCAGGCACCAGCTCGGCAATTGCTGCACGCGAGCGTTGTTGGCGACGACGATCCAGAAGAACAGCATCGCCGTCAGCCAGATTACGCATGGTGTCAGCGGCGAGAATGTCATGCCGGTTTTCTCCAGCTTCAGCAGGCTCTCCCCGGCGATCTGCAGACAGCCGCCGACCGCGAACAGCGCGAGCCAGGCGAGATGACTTCGGGCAGGCTGCTTCAGCAGGTGAGACCAGAGCACCACGCCAAAGGCGAAGAACACTCCGTGCTGGATCAGCAGCAATTGCGAGAGCCGCGACCACTGCACCTCGCTGAACAGTTCGAACAGGGCGCTGTTCTTGTCCTGCGCGGCCAGGGTGTAGCCGATCCAGAACAAGGTGCTGATCAGGCCGATGCCGCACATGAGCGGCTTGATCCAGCGCTGCCGGTCGATCAACAGCAACACAAACATCAGCGCGTAGAAACAAATCTCGACACCGAGCGTCCAGTAGACGCTGTCGATCCACGCGCCGGTAGGAAAGAACGTGACACTGCGCAGATACATCCCGAGCAGCGAGAGCGGCCGCATGCCGGCGTCCACGAGCAGCCAGGCCAGTAGCGCGATGGTGGCGCAGATCCAGACGGCGGGAGCGAGTCGAGTGAAGCGACTGACGAAGAATCGAAACGCCGAGCTGCGTTCGGCAGAGACGACGATGACGAAACCGGAGATCACGAAAAAGATCTGCACGCCGGCCCAGCCGAACGGCGCGAACGTGTCCTGGAAGGTGTCCCAATCCTGAAAATCCGCCACGCCTTGCGAGGCGAGCGCAACCTGTCCAGCGGGAAAGGCCCACGACCAGAAGGTCAGGTGGAACACCATGACGATGCACGCGGCGAAAAACCGCAGCAGGTCCAGTCCCGGGACGTATTGAGCTTGGTGGGATTTCATCAGCAGGGGCGGGAGGTTAACAGTGCGGCGGCGATGTGCGCAGATGTCGCGATCTGCGCACACTCACGCGTTGCCACAATTGATCAGGATCTGCGCGCGCCTCGACGCTATGCTTGCGGGCCAAGGAGAAATTACATGTCGCACAGTTGGATGTTTGGTGTCGTTACGTTGCTGTCGCTGGCCGGTCAGGTAAAAGCTGCCGCGATCGAATGCTCGTACTGCGAAGCCTGGAATCAGCAGCAGGCTCCGTTTCAAATTTATGGCAACACGTATTACGTGGGGCCGCGCGGCTTGAGCTCGGTATTGATCACGTCGCCGCAAGGGCACGTGCTGATCGACGGCGCTTTGCCGCAGTCGGCGCCATTGATTGCAAAGCACGTGGAGCAGCTGGGCTTCAAGATGACCGATGTGAAAGTCATCCTGAATTCACATGCGCACTTCGATCATGCGGGAGGGCTCTCGGAGTTGCAGCAGCTGAGCGGTGCGAAGGTGATCGCCAGTGACAAGGCGGCGCCGGTGTTACGTAGCGGGCAGGTCGGGCCCGACGATCCGCAGGTGAACCATTTGCTGCCATTTCCCGGCGTAAGCAACGTTGCAAGTTTGGGCCAGCGACAAACGGTGGCAGTTGGCTCGTTGCAGTTGAGTGTGATTCATACACCGGGTCACGCACCTGGCGGTACCTCCTGGCGTTGGCAGTCTTGCGAAGCCGACCGCTGCTTGAACCTGATGTACAGCGACAGCTTGAACGCAGTCGCGGATAGCTCGTTCAAGTACAGCGGCGATCCGCGCTACCCCACGGCGGCGAAGGATCTGACTTCGAGCATGGAGGCCATCGCGGCCGCGCCTTGCGACATTCTCATCACGGCGCATCCGCAGCTGTCGGGTATGTGGAATGCCATCGATGAGGGCGGCAAAGGTGAGCGCGCCAGACTCATCGATCCAGCGAGTTGCAAACGTTACGTCGCAACAACCCAGCAGATTCTCGAAAAGCGACTGGCCAGCGAGCAGGCTGGCAAGAAGTAATCTCTCCTTGACCTCAAGTCGACTTGAGGTAGGGCCTGTTAACACTCATTGGATGGGCTGCGTTGCGCCTCCAATCGCCTGCAGCAAGGCGCAAAGCGCAGCCCGTATGTCGATACGGGCAAGCTTTGTAACGCAGCGGCAGGCGATTCGAGGCGCAACCCTCTGATGAATGAATATTGTTTTATGGGACGAGCTATTGCGGTTCAGGACGTCGTTACTCCTCCCTTATGTACGGAGAGTACACGGCGGTCGTCGCGCCTAGCCCTGAACCGCAATAGCTCGTCGCAGCCCATCGAATGAGTGTTAACAGGCCCTAGTACAGTGTGTTCCTCGCATCTGAGACTTGCCTCGGGGGAACCATGAGCGACGCTCGAGTAGCCAATCAGGACCAGGTTGCACTGTGGAACGACGCTTCCGGGCGGACCTGGGTCGATATGCAACCTGTGCTCGATCGGATGCTCGCACCATTCGCAGCACCGCTGATCGATGCAGCGTTTCCGGGGCAGGGCGGTCGTGTGCTCGACGTGGGCTGCGGCTCCGGTGCGACGACGTTCGCGATGGCCGACCGTTTGGGCGCGAGCGGAAGCTGCGTCGGCATCGATATCTCCGGGCCTTTGCTCGATGCTGCGAAGAGTCGTGCTGCGTCGGCAGGAATCAGCACGGCGACGTTCGTGCAGGCGGATGCGCAGACATACGCGTTCGATCCCGCGAGCTTCGATGCGGTGATCTCACGTTTCGGTGTCATGTTCTTCGATCATCCGGAAGCGGCCTTCAGCAATCTCTATCGCGCCGTGCGCACTGACGCGAAGTTGGCATTCGTGGCCTGGAGAAGTCCCGCGGAGAACCCCTTCATGACCACGGCCAGGCGTGCGGCCGAACCGCTGCTATCAAACATGCCGGCGCCCGATCCGAATGCACCCGGCCAGTTCGCGTTCGCGGACGGCGATCGAGTTCGGCGCATCCTGCGAACGGGTGGCTGGAGTGACATCGATGTTCAGCCATTGGATGTGGAAGGCACAGTGGCTGAAAGCGAGTTGCTGGCGTATGTGACCCGGCTCGGGCCGGTGGGCCTGGCATTGAAGGAAGTGGACGAGGCGACGCGGGCGCGCGTTACAGAGGTCGTCAACGCGGCATTTCAGCCCTATATCAGCAAGGGCGCTGCACGCTTCGATATGGCGTGCTGGCTGGTGACAGCATCGAGGAAATAGTCAGCGAATCCATATCGACCCGCGCCAGGAAGGAAAGTTCATTCCCTGCGGTTGTGGCTTGTACTGGCTTTCCTTCGGCCTGCGGCGGGCTAGTTTTCCATCCATTACGCGAACCAGCTGCAGTCGATAGCTCTCACAGAAAGGAGTTACGTCATGGCGATGAGCGTTTCCACGGGTGGCAATGGCGAGCCGATGGTGGACATGAACACGACGCCGCTGATCGACGTCATGCTCGTGCTGCTGATCATGTTCATCATCACGCTGCCGGTGATGACCAACAGCATCAGGATCGATGTGCCTCAAGCGGACGGACTGATGACCCAGCGGGCAGTGATCAATCTGGCCATTGACTACGAGGGCACCGTACTCTGGAACGGCACTGTGGTCGCGAGCCCGGCACAACTCGAACAGTACTTCCGTACCGAAGCGGCTAGAGCCACTCAGGCCGAGCTGCATGTCTATCCAGACAAGCGGGCGAAGTACGATCACGTGGCCCAGGTGCTCGGCAGCGCGCAACGCAACGGCATGCGGCACATCGGCTTCGTAGGCCAGGAGCAGTTCCTCGACAGATAGGCGTCAGCCGGCCGTATTGAGCACGGCCTCGATCCGGTAACCGTCGGGGTCGATCACGAACGCGGCGTAGTAGTGCGGGCCGTATTCGGGGCGCAGCCCCGGCGGCCCGTTGTCACGTCCGCCGTGTTCGAGTGCGGCGGCGTGAAAGAGATCGACTTGCTGGCGCTGACTGGCGGCAAACGCCAGATGGAAGCCCGGCCCTGGAATGGCGATGCCTTCCGGCACGAGTTTCAGGGCCAGCTTGTCGCCGCCGCCGGGATAGCCATAGCCGACCGCGGTGTCGTCGCTCCAGACTCGTACGAAACCTAGCGGCGACAGTACCGCGTCGTAGAAAGACGCGGCCCGTTCGAGATCCCGAACAGCGAAAGAAATGTGATGAAGCATGAGGATCGTCGCGCTGCCGCTGCCGGAAGCGCGACGCGGATGTCAGGCGACGGAGCCGATCGCCTCGGCGAGGTAGTCGACCATTTCCATGCTGACGCCGGCAATGTTGATGCGGCCGTCGCGAGTCATATAGATGTGATGCCGCTCACGCAGGATATCGACCGCCTCGGGCGTCAGAGGGATGGTCGAGAACATACCGCGCTGTTTCTCGATCACAGCAGCCATCTCGGCGCTGCAAGTCCGAGCCAATGCAGCCGACAGTGCGCGTCGGAGCGAAAGCATCCGATTGCGCATGGCATCGACTTCATTGCGCCAATCGTCACTGAGTGCCGCATCGCTCAGGATGCGGGCAACGATCGCCGCGCCGTGATCCGGCGGCATCGAATACGAGCTGCGAGCGATCTTGCGAAGATGGCTGGCGGTCGCGGTCGTCTGGCTGCTGGATTCCGTCAGCACCATGAGCGCGCCGACGCGTTCACGATACAAACCAAAGTTCTTCGAACAGGACACGGCGATGAGCGCCTCAGGCACGGTCGCTGCAATCAAGCGCGCACCTTCGGCGTCCGCCTCGATGCCTTCGCCCAGACCCTGATATGCGATGTCGACGAAGGGCACGAGCCGACGTTGCAACAGAACATCGGCGACCTTGCGCCACTGTTCCACTGACAGATCCGCGCCGGTCGGGTTGTGACAGCAGCCGTGCAACAGCACGACATCGCCGGCGGGCAGCGTGTTCAGACGTTCCAGCATCGCATCGAACCTGACCGTGCCGGTGCGAGCTTCGAAGTAGGGATAGCGCTCGAGTTTCAGGCCGGCGCCGCTCAGCAACGGCACATGGTTGGCCCAGGTCGGATCGCTGACGTGAATCGTCGGATTGAAACCGCTGACGGTCAGCAGGTCGGCGCCCAAACGCAACGCTCCGCAGCCCCCGGGTGACTGCAAAGCGCGCAACCGGCCACTGGTCAGTGCCGGATGCTTGCTGCCGAGGACCAGCTCGGGCATCAGCGCATTGAACTGATCGTTGCCGGCCGGGCCCAGGTAGGTCTTGGTCTGTTGGTCGGCGAGCACAGCCTGTTCAGCCGCCCGCACGGCGCGCAGTACCGGGGTTTTGCCTTGCTGGTCCTTATAGACACCCACCCCCAGATCGATCTTCACGGCGGCCGGGTCGGCGCGAAACGCCGCCATCAGGCCGAGAATGGGGTCCTCGGGAAGCGCTTGCAGGTTCTGAAACAAGGGGTTACTCCCAAATGGGCGGGCGGCGCCGAGCGCGCCGAAGGGCCCATATCTTAAAGAGCTGCCGGCCGCTCGGCCATGGGCTGGTGCCTGCCGCCGCTCAGTGTTGGACGCCACCCGAGCGATACAGCGCGCGCACGAAGTCCGACTGGGTGATGATGCCGACCAGCCGGTTGTCATCGCAGATGACCGGGATGTGGTGATGACCGTGCTCGGAGAAGATCGGCATCAGCTCGCCGACCGACCGGTTCGCACTGACCACGCGCACCTTGGAGCACATGAGCTGGCCGACCGCCTCGGGCTTGGCCGTATGGGTGGTACCACTGCGCTTGATCAGAAGATTGAGTCGCTCGCGCATTCCATCGCTGCGATCCACGTCGGCATGCCGCATGAAGTCGGCTAGAGAAATGATGCCGATGATGCGTTGCTGGCGATCGACCACCGGTAGCGCTTTGACCCGATGGCGACGCATCAGTGCCCAGGCATCCTGCAGGTCGGTCCCGTATTCGACCGTGAACACCTTGCGCGTCATGATGTCTTCACAGCGCAGCTCGCTCATCCGCCGCTCCATGGCATTCATCTCGGCCATGTGCAGGATGTTTTCCAGCTCGTCGCGGCTCACGTCGAGCACCTGGTTGTAACGTTTCAGCACCTCATCCAGATCGGCGGAGCTGAAGCGGCTGGTGCGTGCGACGGGGCGCTCGATCAGCTGGCGGTGGGGATAACGCCGGCCGGTGGCGCTGTTATAGACGATGCCGACGAGCACCAGCAGGACGCTGTTGACCAGCACAGGAAACAGCACGAAATCGAGGGAGCTGGCATGGGTGAGCACCGCGAGCAACGCTGCGGCGCCGCCGGGCGGGTGCAAGCATCGAAGAGCAAACATCACCACGAGTGCAGCGGCAACGGCCACGCCTGCGGCCAGTGCCGGGTCGTCGATGAACTGCACGCACAACACGCCCATCAATGCGGAAATCGTGTTGCCGCCGACCACGGACCAGGGCTGGGCGAGCGGGCTTGCGGGCACCGCGAATACCAGCACGGCGCTCGCGCCGAGCGGGGCGATCAACCATGCGGCGGTGAGTGAGTCGGCGCACAGGCGACATAAGAACGCTGTGATCGCGATGCCCAGCATCGCGCCCACGATGGCTCGCCATCGCTCCGAGCTATCGACGGCGAGCGGCGCGGGAAGAAAGCTTTTCAGCCAGATCGATACGCTTTCTTGCCAGGTCTGATTGCGAGGGGTTGCGTCGGCGCGGGGCGGATCGAAAGGCGGCACAAATACCAGCGGACAAAGACAAAGGGCGCGCAATATACGAGCGCGCCCCCGCGATTGTCACCGACCGGCTGGGCATACCGTCATGCCCAGCACGGCCCGGGCGGCTTACCACCACGCGGTGTAGAGAGCGGCGAGAATCGCCAGCACGCCGAGCGAGCACACGTTGAAGCTCGGCGAGGTCTTGTAGCTTACGTCCGTGGTGTTGACCTGATTCTTGGCGGCCGCGGCCGGCTGCCACAGCGAGAACGCGACCGCCAGCGCAAGTGCCAGCAGGAACACCACCATCATGCGATCCATGAAGGGCAGGGACGGCCACAGCGCCTTGATCGCAATCGACAGCGCGAACGAGCCGATCGTCGCGGCGAGCGCGCCGGCTTCGGTGGCGCGCTTCCAGAACAAGCCCAGCATGAAGATCACGACGATGCCCGGCGTGAAGAAACCGGTGTACTCCTGAATGTATTGGAACGCCTGATCGAAGCTGCCCAGCAGCGGCCGCGCCGTCAGGATCGCCAGCAGGATGGAAACGCCGGCGGTGATCCGTCCCACCAGGACCAGCTGTTTCTCGGGTTTGGGCTGGCCCATCTTGTTGTAGATGTCCAGCGTGAAGATGGTCGCAATGGAATTGATCTTGGATGCGGTGGAGGCAATGATCGCCGCGATCAGCGCCGCGAACACCAGGCCGGCAATGCCGGTCGGCAGCAGCCGCATCATCGTCGGATACGCCTCGTCGGGCTTCGCCAGGTCCGGCGCGAGAATCACGGCGGCAATGCCCGGCAACACGATGATTACGGGCATCAGCAGCTTCAGGAACGCCGCGAAGATCACGCCTTTCTGCGCTTCTGCGAGGCTCTTGGCTGCCAGCGCGCGCTGGATGATGTATTGGTTGAAGCCCCAGTAGCTCAGATTCGCGATCCACATGCCGCCGATCAGCACCGACAGGCCCGGCAGATCTTTGTAATAGGGATGCGCAGAGTCGAGGATCATGTGGAAATGTCCCGGCGCGCGTTCGAGCAAGGTATCGAAACCCGCCACGATGCCCTGGTTGCCGCTGATCTCATTCAGCGTCAGCCACGAGACCAGCAGGCCGCCGAGCACCAGCAACGACACCTGCACGATGTCGGTCATGGCAACCGCACGCAATCCACCGCGCAGCTGATACACGAGCGCGAACAGACCCAAGCCCACCAGCGCCCACGTTTGATCGGCGCCCGTGACTTTCGCGACCGCGATCGAGCCCAGCCAGATGATGGAAGTGAGATTCACGAAGATATACAGGCCGAGCCAGAACACCGCCATCAAGGTGCGGATCCGCGTCCCGTAGCGTTGCTCCAGGAACTGCGGCATGGTGTAGATCTTGTTTTCCAGGAAGATCGGCAGGAACCATTTGCCGACGATCACCAAGGTCAGCGCCGCCATCCATTCATAGGAGGCGATGGCCAGGCCGATCGCATAGCCCGAGCCCGACATGCCGACGATCTGCTCGGCCGAAATATTCGCGGCAATGAGCGAGGCGCCGATGGCCCACCAGGGCAGGGTCTTGGAGGCCAGGAAGTATTCCGCGGAGTCTTTTTCCTGGCCGTCGCGTTCGCGCGAGACCCACTGCGCGAGGGCGAACAGACCGATGGCGTAGATGACGATGATGATCAGATCGAGCGTGGCGAGCTGCATGGTGGTGTTCGCTATCCGTGGTCTCGGTTCGTCGTCGTGGAGCCGTTCAGCTGCGGCGTCTTAGAAATGGAACGCGGCGCTTTGCTGACGGTGGCCGAGCTTGAAGGCGTCCGCGACGAGTTGCAATGGTGTCGGGTCCACGTCGCTGGCGCCGGCCGCGATCAGCTGGGAGAAGCGCTGGTAAAGCCGCGCATATTCGTGGTCGGTGGCGGCAAGATGCGGCGTCTCGTCAATATATAAGCGGCTGCCGCCGTCGGAGAGCATGAGCGTCTCGCGATCGGTCAGCACTTCGATGTCCCAGCATGGCGTGCCGGAATAGAGAAAGTCGAACGAAGCATCGACGCGCGCCGAGTCATGCAACATTACGACTTCCGCCGAGATAGGCGATGCGCAGTTGCAGGGAAACTCCAGTGTCGCCGAGCGCATCGTGAGCTTGCCAGGCAGGATGCGCGTCAGGATGGACAGCGCATTGATGCCGGGATCGAAGACGCCCATCCCGCCGGCCTGCAGAATCCAATTCTGCCCGGGATGCCAGACGCGAATGTCTTCCTTCCAGGTGACGCGAACCCGTTGGATCGCTCGTTCACTGAGCCACTCGCGTGCCGGCTCGACGCCCGCGGCCTCGCGCGAATGCCACGCGGTAAATAGCGTCAACCCGCGTTGTTGCGCTCGTTGCGCGAGATCGTCGACCTCAGCGACGCTGGTCGCCGGGGGCTTCTCCAGCATGACGTGCAGTCCAGCCTCGATCGCTTCGCGCGCAAGCTCGTAGCGACAGGCGGGCGGGGTGCACAGCGAGACCGCATCGACCTCGATGCCCGAGGCGAGCATCGATGCGATGTCAGTGAAAGTGGACACGTCGGTGACCGGGCCGTCGCGATTCACCGCGGCGACCAGCTCGAAGGCGTCGCTGCGTGCCAGGGTCGGCAAGTGCTGGTCGCGCGCAATTTTTCCCACCCCTACGAGCGCCAGTCTGATCGCTGCTGATCCCACCTTAGAGAACCTCATCGAGCCGGCGCCGGCGACAGACGCTGGCATTTACCAACGCTTGCGGCTATCTTCGTCGCGGCAAAGCTGATTTATATGATATATAGGCTTTATAGACTGCGACACCGCCAATAGCAACAGTGGGGTCACCTTCAGTGCCAGGGGATTTGCATGATCGATAATGGGCAAGGCCGTCGGAAATTGCGCTCGCGTTCCTGGTTCGACAATCCGTCCAATCCGGACATGACCGCGCTGTATATCGAGAAGTACCTCAACTATGGCCTGTCCATCGAGGAGCTGCAGAGCGATCGGCCCATCATCGGCATTGCGCAGACCGGCAGCGATCTGACGCCGTGCAATCGCCAGCACCTGATCCTGGCGGAGCGCGTCAAGGCTGGTATTCGCGAGGCGGGCGGCATTCCGCTGGAATTTCCGCTGCACCCGATTCAAGAGACCGGCAAGCGGCCCACCGCGGGCCTGGATCGCAACCTCGCTTACCTGAGCCTGGTCGAGACCCTGTTCGGCTATCCGCTGGACGGCGTGGTGCTGACCATCGGCTGCGACAAAACAACCACACCCGCCGCGCTGATGGCGGCTGCGACCGTGAATTTACCGGCCATTGCGCTGTCGGTCGGACCCATGCTCAACGGCTTCTACGAGGGGCGCCGCGTCGGTTCGGGCACGATCGTGTGGAAGGCGCGCAGCATGCTCGCGGCCGGCGAGATCGACTATCAAGGCTTCGTGCGATTGGTTGCATCCGCGGCGCCGTCCACCGGCTTCTGCAACACCATGGGCACGGCGACGACCATGAACTCGCTGACCGAAGCGCTGGGCATGTCGCTGCCCGGATCCGCTGCGATTCCTGCGCCGTATCGTGACCGACAGGAATGTGCGTACCGCACGGGCCTGACCATCGTCGAGCTGGTGAATGTGGATCGCAAGCCTTCCGATATTCTCACTCGCGACGCGTTCCTCAATGCGATTCGCGTGAACTCCGCGTTGGGTGGCTCGACTAATGCCCCGATTCACCTCAACGCCATCGCGCGTCATGTCGGTGTAGAGCTGACGCTGGAGGATTGGGAGCGCCACGGCCACGATGTGCCGCTGCTCGTGAATCTGCAGCCGGCTGGCGAATATCTGGGTGAGGATTTCTATCGCGCGGGCGGTGTGCCTGCGGTGGTCGGAGAATTGCTGCGTGCGGGCTTGATCGCCGGCGACGCGTTGACCGTGAACGGTCGTACGATCGGTGAGAATTGCACGAGTGCGCGCAGCCTCGATGAGGACGTCATTCGTCCGTACGCGCGACCTCTGAAGCCCGCGGCCGGTCTGACCGTGCTCAAAGGCAACTTGTTCGATTCGGCGATCATGAAGACCAGCGTGATCTCGCCGGACTTTCGCGCGCGCTATCTGTCCGATCCCAAGGATCCGGATGCGTTCGAAGGCAAGGTCGTCGTGTTCGATGGTCCGGAGGACTATCACTCGCGCATCGACGATCCCGCGCTGGGCATCGACGATCGTTCGATCCTGGTGATTCGCGGCACGGGGCCCATCGGTTATCCCGGCGGTGCCGAGGTCGTGAACATGCGGCCGCCTGCGGCATTGATTCGCGCCGGCGTGGATGCATTGCCCTGTATCGGCGATGGTCGTCAGTCCGGAACGTCGGGCTCGCCATCGATTCTCAATGCGTCGCCCGAGGCGGCGGTCGGTGGCGGTCTGTCGCTGCTGCGTACCGGCGATCGCGTGCGCATCGATTTGCGTCAGCGTGAAGTTCGAGTGTTGCTCGACGATCAGCAGCTCGCGGCGCGTCGCAAAGAGGTTGAGGCCGCGGGGCCGACGCATCCGAAGTCACAAACGCCGTGGCAGGAGATTCATCGCGCGCTGACCGGTCAATTCGAAACCGGCGCGGTGCTTGAAATGGCGGTGAAGTATCAACGCCTGGCGCAGACCGTGGACAACCTGCGAGACAGTCATTAGTTGCGATTCAGATGACGGGGGCAATTTGATGTCGAGACGTTCGATGAGCACGACGCTGGCCAGCGTCGCGCCGCTAAGCCTGATTTGCGCGCTGTCGCTGGCGCCTCCAGTTACGCAGGCCGCCGACTACGCGCGAGCCTCCTTCGGTAAGTTGGCCGATGGCCGAGCGGTCGAAGCGGTCACCTTGAGCAATGGCAAAGGAGTGAAAGCGGCCGTCATCACCTACGGCGCCGCTTTGCAATCGCTGCTGATGCCGGATCGCGCCGGTAAGGTGGCCGATGTGACCCTGGGCTATGCCTCGCTCGACGGCTATCTCACCAAGCCCGAATATTTCGGCGCGACGGTGGGGCGCTTTGCCAATCGACTGGCAGAAGGTCGATTCACGCTGGATGGCAAGGTCTATCAGACGCCGCGCAATGACAACGGCAACGCGCTGCATGGTGGCGAGCGCGGCTTCGACAAGGTTCTCTGGGAAATCGTGGACGTGAAGCGCGGCGACACGGCTTCAGTGCGCATGCGCTACGTCAGCAAGGATGGCGATCAAGGGTATCCGGGAACGCTGACGGTATTCGCCACGTATTCGTTGAACGAATCCAACGAGCTGCGTATCGAATATACGGCGACCACGGATCGCGCGACGATTGCGAACATCACCAATCATGCTTACTGGAACCTGGCGGGCGAGGGCGCCGCGGTGGGCGCGATGGGCCACATGCTCACCATTCCCGCCGAGCACTACACGCCGGTGAACGCGAAATTGATTCCGACGGGCGAATTGAAATCGGTCGCGAACACGGTGTTCGATTTCCGCACGCCGCAGCCGATTGGCGCGCGTGTGCGTGAAGCTCGCGATCCGCAGATCGTTTATGGCAAAGGCTACGATCACAACTTCATGATCGCTCGCGACGTGGCCAAAGAGCCGCGTCTGCTGGCGCGCGTGGAGGAGCCGACCACCGGTCGCGGCTTCGAGCTGCTGTCGAATCAGCCGGCGTTGCAGTTCTACTCGGGCAACTTCATGGATGGCACCGTGATCGGCAAGTCCGGCCGAGCCTATCGCCAGGGCGATGCGCTGGTGCTCGAGCCGCAGCTGCCGCCGGATGTGCCCAATCAGCCCAAACTCGGTTCGGCGCGACTCGAACCGGGCGCGACGTATCGGAACGTCATGGTCTATCGATTGTTTGTAAACGGAGCGCAGGCGCACTGACGCGCAGGCCACCGCACTCATAGGAGAAACCGCATGAATAAAACCGTCTCCACCGCGCTCGTTGCCCTGGTGCAACTGGCGCTGCTGTTCCTGTCGCCGGCCTTTGCGGCCGAACGATGGTCAGAGCAGCAGGCGCATGAGTGGTACAACCGTCAGCCCTGGCTGGTCGGTGCCAATTACATTCCCGCGAACGCCATCAACCAGCTGGAAATGTGGCAGGCCGACACCTTCGACACCGCGACCATCGACAAGGAGCTCGGTTGGGCGCAGTCCATCGGCATGAACACCATGCGCGTCTATCTGCACAATCTGTTGTGGGAGCAGGACGCGAAGGGCTTCAAGCAGCGCATCGATGCGTTCCTCGCGATCGCGGCCAAGCACAACATCAAGCCCATCTTCGTGTTGTTCGACAGCTGCTGGGATCCGGAGCCGAAGCTGGGCCCGCAGCGTCCGCCGATTCCGGGTGTGCACAACCCGGGTTGGGTGCAAGCGCCGGGACGCGCGCGGCTGGAGGATGTTTCCGGTTATCCCAAGCTGCGTGAGTACGTGCAGGGCGTCGTTGGCGCGTTCGCCAAGGATCCCCGCATTCTGGCGTGGGACGTTTGGAACGAGCCCGATAACGACGGGGGCGGCAACTATCCCAAGCACGCCAGCAAGCAGAAGCACGTCGAGACGCTGTTGAGCCAGGTGTTCGACTGGGCGCGCTCGCAGAAGCCGACGCAACCGCTGACCAGCGGCCTGTGGCATCACGACGACTGGTCGTCGTTGGACAAGCTCAATGCGATCGAGAAGATCCAGATCACCCAGTCCGACATCATTTCCTTCCACGACTACAGCTGGCCCGAGGTGTTCGAGCGCCGCGTGAAGCAGCTGCAGGCCTACGGCCGTCCTCTGCTGTGCACCGAATATATGGCGCGCGGCAATGGCTCGACGTTCGACAACACGTTGCCGCTCGGCAAGCGTTACAACGTCGCCATGGTCAACTGGGGCTTCGTGGACGGCAAGTCGCAGACGCGCATGCCTTGGGATTCCTGGAAGAAGCCGTACACGCTGGAAGAGCCGACGATCTGGTTCCACGACGTGTTCCGCGCCGACGGCACACCGTATCGTGCTGCTGAAACCGAGTTGATCAAGCGCCTGACCAGCTCGCCGCGCGACGCGGCCGGCACGCAATAACGTCTCCCTGGGACGAGGCCACGGACGGCCTCGTCTCACTCTCGGCGACGCTCAGCGTCGCTTTGCTGCCTTGCCGTTCTTCTCCGGCTCGCTGCTCTCCATCAGATCGAGCACGTCGCTGACTAGCTTCTTCATCGCGATCCGCGCCTTGTCCGGCTGACGCTTCATGATCGCGTGCGCCACCGCGGCGTGATCCGGGATGCTGGCCGAGTGTCCCTTGATCCGGTTGGTGAATTGAATCGAGCTGCGCAGCGCCGTGGCGACCACATCCTGGAACTGCGCGAAGAACGGGTTCTTCGAGCCTTTCAATACCGCGACGTGAAAGGCGATATCGGCTTCGAGAATCTGATCGGCGCCGGTCTCGGCCGCTTTCATCCGCTCCAGGCCGGCGTTGATGGCCGCCAGCTCGCTGTCATCGGCGAGCACTGCGGCGAGTGCCGCCGCTTCGGGCTCGATGGCGCTGCGCAGCTGGTTGAATTGTCTGAGCAGCTCGATGGAAAACTTCCGATTCAGCAGCCAGCGCAGCACATCGGTATCGAACAGATTCCACGACGAGCGCGGCTGCACGATCGTTCCCTGGCGCGGGCGGGCGCTGACCAGTCCTTTCGCGGTCAGCATCTTGACCGCTTCGCGCGTCACCGAGCGGCTCACGCCATGCTGTTTGGCGAGCTCCGCTTCGGTGGGAAACGGGCCATTGTCGTATTGACCAGTCACGATGGCGCGGCCCAGTGCATCGAGCAGGCCATGCGTGAGGTTTCGACCAAGGTTGAGCCGCAGCTCCGCGGGTGAGGTATCGATCACGGCGACGACTTGAATGTCCTATTCGTCATATAAATGAACAGTACCATTCAGCGGCGCTCCCTGCCAGAACGGATCGACCCAACGCGCGCGGGCTGCGCAATACTCAGACTATCGATGTCGCATGTCTTTTCCGGAGCCGCCGCTCTTGCGCGGCCGGGAAGCCACGTTCGCGGACGCTGTGTCGTCTTCGGGCTCGCCATCGGTGTACGTCGGACCTTCGCGATCCTCTCCGGGAGCGGGCTTGCCTGGCAGCGGCCGTAGCGCTTTCGCCTTTTCCAGATCGATGCCTGCCCCCTGGGCGACGCGGGTGCCGTAATCCTGATCACAGTGCCAGAAGTGCCACACCATGCGCAGCTGGATCGGCTCCTGGCATTGCTTCAGATCGGTCACCAGGTTGTTGATCAGATCGTCGCGCTCCCAGTTCTCGAAGGTGCGATAGCGCTCGCCGGCTTGTTTGTAATCGTCGGCGGTCTTGGTGGTTTGATAACGGCCGAGATGGCCCTCGACATACTGGTGATAGTCCGGGCCGCGGCGCGTGGCTTCGCGCAATCCGCCCATGTTGCTCGGCTCGTAATTGACGTGCGGATTCTCGCCGCCGCCGTCGACGGCATAAGCCATCTGGCCGTCGCGCTGATTGGTCGTGGAGGGTTTTGCCGGCGCATTCACCGGCAGTTGCAGATAGTTGGGCCCGACGCGATAGCGCTGCGTGTCCGAGTAGGAAAGCGTACGACCCTGCAGCATCTTGTCGTCGGAGAAGTCGATGCCGTCGACCAGCACACCGGTGCCGAACGCGGCCTGCTCGGTTTCCGCGAACACGTTTGCCGGATTCTGATCGAGCACCAGCCGGCCGACCGGCAACAAGGGAAACCGATCTTCGGGCCAGCGCTTGGTGTCGTCGAGCGGGTCGAAGTCGAGCTCCGGATGCTCGCCATCGGCCATGATCTGCACGCACATTTCCCACTCCGGAAATTCGCGCCGCTCGATGGCGTCGTGCAAATCACGGGTCGCGTGACCCACATCGCGCGCCTGAATCTCGGTGGCCTGCTCGCTGGTCAGATTCTTCACGCCGAGCTTGGGCTCGAATGAGAATTTGCACAGCACTGCCTGACCGCGCGAGTCGATGAGTTTGTATGTATTCACGCTCGAGCCTTCCATGTGGCGATAATCCGCGGGAATGCCCCAAGGACTTTTTACCCACGTGACCATGTGCAGCGCTTCGGGATGCAGCGACACGAAATCGTAGAAGCGCCACGGCTCCTGCCGGTTGGTCACCGGGTCGGGCTTGAATGCATGAATCATGTCCGGGAACTTGATGGCGTCGCGAATGAAGAAGATCTTCAGATTGTTGCCGACCAGGTCCCAGTTGCCGTCGATGGTCTTGAACTTGATCGCGAAGCCGCGCGGATCGCGCGCTGTCTCCGGCGATTCCTTGCCGCCGATGACAGTAGAGAAGCGCACGAACACCGGTGTCTTGATGCCGCTTTGTGTCAGCACTTTCGCACGCGTGTATTTAGTGGCGGGTTCCTTGCCAATTTTTCCGTACGCCTCGAAATATCCATGGGCGCCCGTGCCGCGCGCATGTACGACACGCTCGGGGATGCGCTCGCGATCGAAGTGTGTGATCTTCTCGATGAAGTGATAATTCTCGAGCGTCGCCGGGCCGCGCTCGCCCACGGAGCGCAGGCTCTGATTGTCGGTGACTGGATGACCCTGACGAGTAGTCAGCGTGCGATGGTGTTCGGCCATGAGAAGCTCCTTCGATGAGCGCGGTACGGGGGACGTTCGAGGGGAATCCTTGCGCGCCGCTTGCCGTTCCTTGGCCTTATCCGCAATGGCCGGAGCCGCCAGTCGTGCTGTATGCTGCGCGAAAGCGAGGACTGCGTGAATAACGAGCAACCAGCAACGCCGGATGACGATGAGGAACAGCGGGAGTACAGCTCGCCGGCTTGTTACCTGCACGAGTTCGAGTCATCTCATCGGGTCGACTCGGCATCCCGAGTCATCCATGCACCGCCCGAGAAAATCTATCGCGCGCACCTGGATCCGCGTGCGCTCATGTCTTGGTTGCCGCCCGAAGGCATGACCGGTCGCGTCGAGCAGTTCGAGCCGCGCGTTGGTGGCACGTATCGAATGGTGCTTACCTATGGGCAACCGTCCGCCGCTGCCAAGACCACCGAGGATTCCGATTGTGTGCAGGGGCGGTTCGTCGAGCTGGTGCCCGATCGTCTCATTGCCCAAATTGTCACGTTCGACTCCGACGACGCGGCGTTCGCAGGTGAGATGAAGATTACCTGGACGTTCATGCCGGTGCCGGAGGGCACGCGCGTGGACGTTCGTTGCGAGAACGTGCCCAGAGGCATCCGTCCGGACGATCACGCCGCAGGTCTGGCGTCTTCGCTGCAGAATCTGGCGAAGTTTTGCGAATGAGTCGACACAGCAGGGGTGCTTGGCCCATGCTGATGCGATGGCCACCAGAGTCTTCGCCGTCTCGGACATTCACGTCGACTACGACGTCAATTTCCAATGGGTGCGGCGTCTGTCGAGAGCGGACTATCGCGACGACATCCTGATTCTGGCCGGCGATGTGACTCACAAGCTGGCCGAGCTGGCGAGCTGCCTGAACGAGTTCGCGACTCGCTTCCTCAAGGTGCTGTTCGTGCCCGGCAACCACGACGTGTGGGTCTTGGGGGAGGCACCGGAGCGGACGTCGTTGCAGAAATTCGCCGATGTCATGGCCGTGGTCGAGCGCAACGGCGCTTCCATGCAGCCCCATCGGCACGGCGACGTGCTGATCGCGCCGTTGCTCAGCTGGTACGACTATTCGTTTGGCGAGCCCAGCGCCGACTTACGCGACATGTGGATGGACTTCCACGCCTGCCGCTGGCCGGCAGGCTTCGGGCCGAGCGATGCAGCGAGGTATTTCATGGATCGGAATCAGCACATTTCCACGCACGGTGCCAGCAGGATCATCACGTTCTCCCACTTCATGCCGCGCATCGATCTGATCCCCGCTCATGTTTCGAGCCGGCACCGGCTGCTCGATCCCGTGCTCGGCAGCGTCCGGATCGATCGGCAGTTGCGGCAACTAGGGTCGAGCATGCACGTATATGGTCACAGCCATATCAATCGCCGCATCAGCATCGATGGTGTAACGTACATCAACAATGCTTTTGGATATCCAGGCGAGGAGCGCATCACCACGCGTCAGCTGCTGCGCATCGACGAGCTATGACACCCGCACGCCAAGACAACCTGGTCGCCAGCGAGCATCACATCGATGTGTGGCTGGCGTATTACCACGACATTGCCGATCCGCGTCTGCACCAGGAATACCGCGCGCTGCTGACCGAAGAGGAGCGCGGCAAGGAATTCCGTTTCTATTTTCCAGACGATCAGCGGCGCTATCTGGTGACTCGTGCCCTGGTGCGCACCGTGCTGTCTCGCTATCTGCGGGTGCCGCCCATGGCTTGGCAATTCTCGAACAATCATTACGGCCGGCCTGAGATCGCAAATTTCGGTCGGGATGAATGTGGCCTGTGTTTCAACATCTCGCACACTCGTGGGCTGATCGCGCTGGGCGTCACTCAACGTCGTGAGCTGGGCGTCGATGTGGAGAATCTGCGCACCCGCGAGGTGTCGCTCGAGATTGCCGATCGATTTTTTGCCAAAGCTGAAGTGGACGAGCTCGCGACCGTGCCCAAGGAGCGGCAACAGGACCGATTCTTCGAGTACTGGACGTTCAAGGAGTCCTACATCAAGGCGCGCGGCATGGGTCTGTCGATTCCGCTCGGCCAATTCAGCTTTCATTATCCGCATGAGCGCGCCGTGAATCTGGCTGTCGATCCGCAGCTGGGCGACGACGCGAATCGGTGGAGCTTCTGGCAGTATCGACCGACGGATGAATATTTGATGGCCGTCTGCGCGGAGCGCCGCACCGAGCGCACTCCATCGCTGACTCTGCGGAAGGTCGTGCCCCTGGTGAGCGACGAGATCGTCGCGCCGCAGGTGCTGAAAACGTCGGAGCCTGCGGCGACGTAGCGAGACTATTGCGCGAGCTTGGTGAACACGTCGATCAGGCCGATGACCGCGGGGCCGATGACGACCAGGAAGAACGAGGGAAACAGGAACAGCACCAAAGGAAAAATCATCTTGGTGCCGATCTTCGCGGCCTGTTCCTCGGCGGCCTGCGTGCGCTTGTCGCGAAACTCCTCGGAGTACACGCGCAGAGCATCGGCGATGCTCGTACCGAAGCGCATCGTTTGCACCAACAGTGCAGTCATGCCGCGAATGTCTTCCAGTCCGGTTCGCTCCGAAAGATTCTTCAACGCCGCGCCGCGTTCGACGCCGGCTCGCATCTCGGCGTTCACCAGGGCGAGCTCCTCTCCCAACGCCGGATGACTCACCGCCAACTCGTCGGCGACTCGTGCCAACGCCGGTGCCAGGCCCAGCCCGGATTCGACGCACACGACCAGCAGATCCAAAGCGTCGGGAAAACCGGCGCGCAAGGCGCGCTGTCGGGTAGCGACCTGACGATCGAGCCACATGGAACAACTGATCCAGCCGAGATAGCCGGCGCCGGCTGCGTACAGCATCAGCTGATTGGTGGTGATCTTTGGCAGCAATGGCGAAGCCAGCAGGACGGCGATCGGAGGAATCATGACTGCCAGCGCCTTGACGCCGTAGTACAAAGTGCGCGCACTCGGTGAACGATAGCCGGCATGGATGAGCAAGCGTTCGATGCGCTGCCGCTCGCGATCGGAGCGGGGCGTGACGATCGCTGCGAAGTTGCTCAAGCTCTCGGCCATCGTCGCTGCCGCGGTCAGTCGCTCGCCACTGCCCAAGCCGAGCTGTCCGAGACGACGGCGAACCGGATCGACCAGTCCCATGATGAAGGCGGACAAGCCCATGCTCAGCGCAAACGCGGCCGCGGCTGCGAGCGCCATGAACAGAATGCCGGCACTGCCGCTGTCGCCGAGAAAGTCCTGCAAGGCAATCAGTATTGCGTCCATGGGCAGCTCCTAGACTTCGATGCGGACCAGGCGGCGAATCCACAGAATGCCGATGGTGCCCATCACGATGGAGCAGGTAATCAACTTCGATCCCATGGGGTGCTGCGTCAGGTGGCCCAGGTATTCCGGATGTAACATCCAGAGCATGCCGAACAGCACCAGCGGCGTCAGCGACAGGATCCAGCCCGACAGACGGCCCTCCGCGGACAGTGTCCTGACCCGGCGCTGGAAGCGAAAGCGGCCGCGAATCACGCCGCTGATCTTCGCCAGATTCTCGGCGAGATTGCCGCCGGCCTCGCGCTGTACGATCACTGCTGTGATCAATGCAGTGACCGAAACGCTCGGCACCCGCTGCAGCAGTCCGAACAGTGCACGACGCGGATCGTTGCCATAACTCAGATCGGCGAATGTCAATTCGAACTCGCGCGAGATGGGCTCGTCCATATCCTCGGCCACGAGCTTCAGGCAATGATTGAAGGGATGTCCCGCCTTGAGCGCGCGCTGAATCATGTCGATCGCGTCGGGCATTTGCTCGTCGAAGCGCGCGAATCGTTGCGCACGCTGACGCAGGACGACGAAGAAAGGCGCGAGCAGGCCGATACCGCCGCCTGCCACTGTCACGGGCCACCATCGTGACATGATCCATCCCGCCAGCATGCCGCCGATCGACAAACAGATCGCGAGCAACACGACGCGATAGGCCGGAGTGTCGCGGCCTGCCTGTTCGAGAATGCGAGCAAAGCGTTCCATGCCGGGCAGCGATTCCAGCATGCGCTCGAAGGAGGACAGATCGCGCAGATACTTTTCCCGGAGCAGCGATGTGAACTCCGGTCCGCCCGACGCATCGGCCAGTCGTTGCAATCGCGCCTGGATGCGCTTGCTCATCTTGCGCGATTCGCTGAAGGCTGGCACGACGGTGCCTTGCAGCAGCAGCACGACGGTGAAGAACACCAGCAGGGCGAATAACCAGAGGCCGTTCGACATGGTCGTATCTCCAGTCACTACTTGCGCAGGAGCGGGGTGCTCAGGCCATCGGGCCGAAACAGCTCCATCGGCAGCTCGATGCCCCGGGCATGCACGTCTCGCAGGAACGCCGGAACGATGCCTGTGGCTTTGAGCTCACCGAGGACATTGCCCTTGGCGTCGATGCCGCGGCGCTCGAAGGCAAACAGCTCCGTCGAGGTGATGATGTCGCCCTCCATGCCATTGATCTCCTGCAGACTGACGACGCGCCGCCGGCCGTCCTCCATGCGCTCGACCTGAATGACGATGTCGATGGCCGAGGCGATCTGCGAGCGCAGCGCCTTGGTCGGAAAACTGATGCCCGTCATCGACACCATGTTTTCGATTCGGCCCAGCGCATCTCGCGGTGTGTTGGCGTGGATGGTGGTCAACGAGCCGTCGTGACCGGTGTTCATGGCCTGCAACATGTCGAGCGCTTCGCCACCGCGCACTTCGCCCAGCACGATTCGATCGGGCCGCATGCGCAAGCTGTTTCTTACCAGATCGCGCTGAGTGACCGAGCCGCGTCCCTCGATGTTCGGCGGACGTGTTTCCAATCGCACTACGTGCGGCTGTTGCAGCTGCAACTCCGCGGAATCTTCGATCGTGACGATGCGATCTGTGTCAGGAATGAAGCCTGACATCAAGTTGAGCAGGGTGGTCTTGCCGGCGCCAGTGCCTCCCGATACCACCACATTCAGGCGTGTCTTGACGATGGCATTCATGACCTGCGCCAGCGCCGGGGTGAGGCTGCCGAGGCCGATGAGGTCGTCGATGGTGAGCAACTCGACGGCGAAACGTCGGATCGACAATGTCGGTCCATCGATGGCCAGGGGCGGGATGATGGCGTTGACGCGCGAGCCGTCCTTCAGGCGGGCGTCCACCATCGGCGATGACTCATCGATGCGGCGGCCCACCGCCGATACGATGCGATCGATGATGTTCAGCAGATGAGCGTCATTGCTGAATGTGACATTGGTCAGCTCGAGCTTGCCGCGCCGTTCGACATAGACCTGGCGGGCGCCGTTCACGAGAATGTCCGAGACGGTCTTGTCGGCGAGCAGGGGTTCGAGCGGCCCGAGTCCGAGGACTTCATCCTCGATACGCCGAATGATGCGTTGACGTGACGCGATACTGAGCGGCGCGCGCTCTTCGGCGAGCAGGCTCTCGCAGACATCGCGAATTTGCCGGCGGGCATCCTTGTCTTCGACGCCGCCCAGCAGCGACAGGTCGAGCACCTTGAGCAGGCGTTGATATGTGATTTCCTTCCACTCGCGTTCGGCTGGCGATAGCGGCTGCATGCGATCGTCGGCGTCGATCGCGTCGCCCGTGGCGAAGGGGGCCAGATTGAAGTCCGCGCTCATCGGGGTCTCCCGGGGATCAAGCTGGAAAAGGTGCGCGCGATAACGCTGGAGCGCGGTTGAGCGGAAGTTCCACCTAATCGAGTCTCCAAAGTCATCACCGCGCGCGTGATCGAGGCGCTGCCTGCGTAATCGAGCAGAGCAGTGCCGCTGTTGATGCATTCCGAAACCGTCTTGAAGTCGTTCGGAACCAGGGCCGGATCGCTGCACGCCAGCGTTCTTTGCACGTCAGCTGCCGTGATCTCCGAGCTTTTCTCATGGCGGTTGATGACGACGCACAACTGTTCCTTGGCTGCGCCGATGTCCGAGCGCAGCCATTGCATCAGCCGGGTCGCATCGCGCACTGCTGTGACGGATTGCTGAAGAACGATCACGATCTGGTTGGCCCGCTTCATGACTGCGGTCGTGACGGCGTCCACGCAACGTGGCATGTCGACCACGACGTGCTCATGGCTGCGCAAGGCGACCTCGAGCAATCGACTGACGCCGGCGGGGGAGATCGTTCCGGGCGCAAGCGGCTCGTCCGAGCCATGGCTCAGAACGTTCACGCCAGACGCGTGCTTGACGAAGTAGCCGTCGAGTGCCACTTCGTCCAGATGCGTCAGATTCTCCAGTGCCTGCGCGATGCCGCGCTTGGGATAGAGATCCAGATACAACGGCGCGGCCCCGAACTGCAGATCGAGATCGAGCAGGGCAGTGCGCTGTTTCGATTTCGCCGCGAATACGTGCGCGACGTTGCAGGCGAGCATGGTCGCGCCACAGCCGCCCTTGGCATTCATGAACACCGTGATGCGGCCCGCTGTCAGTGGCGTCGGTCGGCGGCGCTCCTCGTGAGCTCTCTTGAGGGCTTGCAACAGGTCGGCTCTGTTGAGCGGATCTGGAATCAGGTCGCGTGCACCGGCCTGCATCGCCAGCCGCATCACGTTCATATCGCTGGCCGGGCCAACGACGATCAGCGCGGGTCTGCGCTCGGGCGGACGTGCCGCGATCGCTTCCAATTCCTCGCGCCACAACTGGCTCAGATGCAGAATGACCAGATCGGGCAGGACTTCGAGGGCGTGCAGCGGATCCACATGCCCGTTGCTGTTGAGCTGGCGGGACGGGGCGAAGCCTGCAGCCGTCAGAAACTGCTCCAGATAGTCGAGGATATCCTTGCGGCGGGAGACCAGCAGGATGTCGAGCGAAGGAATCATACTGGCGTCACCGTGCAGGGCAGGAAGGCCTGCCGCGTTGGGGAATAGCCGAAGCTTTCTCTGGGCACCGTTGCGGTGAATGCCGGCATCAGGAACTCCGGCATGACGAAGGGAATCAGCATTCGCATCGTGTAATCGACGATGCGCACTCGCACGTACCGGATCTGAGCATAGTTGCCGGGCTCGGTGGGATTGGCGAGCGGCACGCCGGCTTGATCGAGATAGGAGACGACGACATGCCCCGTGGTGAGATCTGGGGCGATGCGGCTCGTGCCATTGGCGGTGGCGAATATAGCAACTTGCGCTGGTGCCGAATCGCCGACCGGACACACCGCGGCGACTCTGGCACCCCGTCGGGTGCTTTCGGCAAGTGCATTGGCGACGAACAAGGCGCGCCCGAATTCAATGACGCCAAAGATCAGCGTGAACAGCACGGCGCCGACGATGGCGAACTCGACGCAGGTGACTCCTTGCTGGCGGCGGCGCATCTTTAGACCCTCATGACCGCGGTGGCGGGCAATGTCATGGAGAGATTGATGGCCGGCCCGAAGCCGAACGTCGGCAGCCGCGCTCCGATCATCGGCCGGTAGACGTAGGAGACGGACACCGATATGAAGCCATTGCCGGTATTGGTTACGTTGACACTGCCAGCTGCCAGGTTCGGCAGCAGCGGGCCACCGGTGCCCGCAATGTTTCCAGTGACGACCAGATTCTGGGTCTGCAGGCGGATCGCAGGGGTGAGATTGATGGTTCGCGTGCCGTCGGTGGTTGCGGCGGTGGCCGCGTAGCGCGCGCCGTCTCGAACGGCTTTGACGAGCGTATTGTATTGAAACAGTGCACGGCCGAGCTCAGCGGTTGCGAGCATCAGCAGCAACAGGATGGGTGCGCAGATCGCAAACTCGATCGTCGCAATTCCACGCTGTGCGCGAGCACTGGTTCGCGGGCGAAGTGCGTGAGTTGGCGCGTTCATGAGTCGTTGCTCGTCGGGTCGTCGTACAGCTGAATGATGTGCGGTCCGAAGCCCGCGGTGGGGTCAGGTCCTGGGGTGCCGTTGACGGTACAGTTGCCGACGAACTGGCCGAACACGAATGACTCGTTGCCGCCACCGTTTGGGAGTGGTTGCAGTAGGAAGAAACAAGCGAAACCCAACAGTGGGACCGATCCGTAACCATTCACAGTGCCGGAGCAATCGCCCACTGGGACTGCCACCAGTCGCCGCCCGTAGGCTCCTGTGCCGCCTTCCGTCAGTGGCTGGTAGTCGTAGTTCGCCGGATTCATGAGGTCGCGCTGGTACTCTGCGTAGTCGTAGAGCAGGCTCTCAATGTTTGCCGGCGTGATGCGCGTGTTGTTCTGATAGACATCGTAGCCTTGGCTAAGATCGCGCGGATTGCGAGGCTCGGCGTGCACCGCCGGTGATTGGTCACGGACGATGACATCCGGAGGATACGTCGTCATGTCGACCGGACCGCGGTATTGGCCGAAGCGCGTATTCAATCCTTGTGATACGGGGCCAGTATCGCCGCCTGGCTCTGTCAGGATTGTGGTCCCGCCGCTGAGACACGCGTTGTAGCTGCCGGCCATATTCTCTCGAAGGACGCTGCCGCCCGGTCCGCCGATCCGAATCAATTGAAAGTTGCCCGGCCCAACAGGGTTGTTCCCGCCAGGTGCCCCGTTCTTGAGCACCACCGCGGAGTTTTGCTCGTATCCCCACATACCCGGGCCGCCGCGATTGCCGCACACCATCATGGGCGTCAGGTTGCAAACGTTGCTGCCGGCGTTCAGCGTGCGTGGCCCTGCCACAGCCGTTGCAGCTACGGTCTTTTGAAAGATTCCGCCAACTCGTACCAGCCACGCTGGCATGACAAAGCCTGTCGCGCGCACGCGGACATAGGGGCCATTGGGCGCGCCTGACTGAAAGGGCGGCAGCGTTGCCGAGAATTCCACGACGACATTGAGATTTCCTGCGCCTCCGCCATACGCCAACGACAGTTCTCGATTGCCGGCCGATGCAGCATTGCGCGTGAATGCATCACGCGCCTCTTGTATCGCTTCGCTGGTGTTTCCTCCCGTCTCATCGAGCCGCTTTGCGGCGGCGAGCGCTGCTGCGTCTACCGTGTTCTGCAGTCGCGTCTTGTTGAGGAAGGCGTGACCCATGTCGAGTGCCAGTCCCGCCATCAGAATCAATGTGCCCATCGCGATCGCGACCAGCACCACGACCGCGCCTCGTTGAGCTTTGCGTGATTCGAATGAACGCATGGCAGGCCTCATTGCCCGGTAGGGCTAACTGATGATGTCGTTAGTTGGTGCCGACCTCGAAGATGATCGGCTGCTTCACGTCGGTATTGCCCTTGGCCACATCCTTGCGATAGACCTCGAGCGCATTTTCGAGCCGGGCACCATCTGTCATCTCAGGTGCGAACTCCGCTGGATTGGCGGCCGTTACTGGATCGAGCGTCTGGGCCTGCAGCATTTGTTTGAAGGAGCTGCCGTAGTCAGCGTCAGCCACTGGTGTGTCGGCACAGCCGCCGATGGCGACAGTGGCGACGACGACTGCGGAAGGTTTGGAAATGTTCATGGGTTGTTCCTGACGAGGTGGCGATGTCCGGTTCACTTCGGCGGCGACGCGGGCTTGGTGCCCTCGATCTTTCCACCGAGGAAGAATTGGGCGCTGGTCGGATCGGTGATGGCGTCGGTCGGCAGTTTGATATCCGCCGGCTTGATGGGCTTGGCGAGCCGTGGCGTGACCAGAATCACCAGCTCGGTCTCGCCTTTCTGATAGCTCTGGCTGCGGAACAGGTAGCCGAGAATCGGGATGTCGCCGAGGCCAGGGAATTTGTTGATGGCCGAGCGCATGTTTTCATTCATCAGACCGGCGATGCCGATGGTCTGGCCGTCGCTGAGTTCCACCGTCGACGCGGCGCGCCGCTCGGTCAGCGAAGGAATGGTAAACACGGCCGTCGTGCCAATCGGTCGCAGCGACACCGAGTTGCTGTTGGCCAGTTCGCTGACGCTGACATTGAGCTTGAGATTGATGCGGGCACGATCGAGGATCAGCGGCTGGAACGACAGCTTCACGCCGAAATCCTTGAACTCGATGCTGATCGCGCCATTTTGCTGCGAGACCGGAATCGGAAAGCTGCCGCCGGAGAGAAACTGGGCGTCCTGACCGGATAGCGTGGTGAGGGTCGGCTCAGCCAGAATCTTTGCCAGGCCGCGGGTCTGATAAGCATCCAGCACCACGTTGGCGAGGAAGTCGTTGCTCAGGAAGCTGGCGAACAGGCCGGTGCTGTTGATCACGGGCGTGTTGGGCGCGAACTCGTCGAACACCGGGCCGATCGGGTTGCCATTGGCATTGGTGCCGTCGCCGAAGACGGGAATGCGCACATTGCCGGGCTGGAACAAGGCATCGGGGAAGGTTGCACCGCCATTGACGCCGCCAGTCACCCATTTGCCGGTATTCTGGAGCGCGTTGAATTGAGCGTTGAGATTGCGAATGGCTTCGCGGTTCACCTCCGCGATTCTCACTTGCAGCATCACCTGGTGTGTGCCGCCGACGGTCATGAGGTTGATCACTTCGCCGGATTTCTTGTCGGGCTGACTGCCGCCTGAGTCCTGCTGCTTGAACATGATCTTTTCCTTGGCCGTGGCCATCTGTTCCAGGTAGCCCCTGGCAACCTGCAGGGCGGCATCCATCTTGACGGTGCTCGAGACCTGGCCGGACATCACGATGTTTCTCTGCGCGGTCCACAGCTCGACATTTTCTCCGGGCAGCACGGTCGCGATTTGTTTCTTCAGGCTGTCCAGATCGTGGGTTACGGTGATGTTGAGCGCACTCACCAGTCGATCCTCTCGATCCCACAACATCACGTTGGTGGCGCCGAGATCCTTGCCGAGCACGTAGAGCCCGTCATCACCGAGCAGCAGCACGTCGGCGATGTCGGGATTACCGATGGAGACGCGCTTCACCGGCCCTGGCAGATCGACGATGCGGCTCTTGTAGATCGGCACGGAGAACGTGGTGCTGCGAGTGGCGCGGATGACCTGATCGCTGGTCTCCTGCGCCGGTGCCTCCACGGACGCCGCCGCAGCGGCCAATCCGATCAGCAGGGCACACACAGTCGATCTCGAGCTTGATTGGCGCATAGGGAGAAAGATCCGTCCGGTCGTTAGGTAAGTGACAAGGTCAAGGGCTGCCGATTCAGGTGCTGGGCTCGCCGTTGTCGACCAGCGTGCCGCGGATGATCGTCACACTCGGGGCTGCCGGACGCGGCGGCGGCGCACGGCGCACCGGCTTGGCGACGGGCGGCGGCGGTTCGGGAGTTGCAGCGAGTTGCGGGCGCAAGTCATCGGCTGGATTGCGCAATGTGAGCTGGATGCGACCTTCCTCGCGAGCCCGCACGAGGATCTCGGCCTCCTGCGGCGTCATCTCGAGCGTGACAGCGCGCACCACGACCGGCTCGTTCTTGTCTTGGGTGGATGTTTGATCGACCGCCAGTACGTTGATGTTCATTAGAATGGTCTCGGTCGTGGCGCGCTCGTTGACTTTGCGGGCTGCCACCACGTCGACGCGATTGCCCGGTAACAGGAAACCGGCGACACCGACGACGTCATCGACGCGCACGGTGACCGCCCGCATGTCCGGTTTGATGAGCGCAGCCAGGGTGCTGCCGGCGCCGTTCTTGGTGAAGCGCTCCTTCAGCAGCACCTCGCCATTGAGCACCTTCTGAGAGGCGATCAGGCCTTCGATCTCTTTGACGCTGCTGAAGTGATTGCCCAGCGACGTGCCAACGGGCACGGTGATGACTTTTACGTGACGGCCTTCCATGACCGTGCCATAGGGTACTTCCATCGCTGCGACCAGTACCGGGGCCCCCGCGTCAGCGACATTGCTGGCGCGAGTGCGCTCTTCCACCCAGTTCTTCGCCGACCACGCAGCCGCAGCTCCGAACATGAGCGACAGCATTACCATCAATGCGCCTCGACGCTTCATCATTACGATCTCCGCAGGTCTGCCGCGGCGTCACTCGTCGACCCCGGCGTGGTTACGAAATAGTTGTCCCAGGCCCACTGCAATGCTCCGGTGCTCAGACCGAGGTGACCCTCGAGATAGATGGAGCGATCGAGTGCCATGCCGATCAGGTCGCGTGGATGGCAGGGCAGCAGAGGCGTGCGGCTCGGCAGGTACAGCGAATCGATCATGAACTGGCAGATGGCGGGGTCGTAGCGCACGCTGCGGGCTTCGCAGGCGCGTTGCCAGATCATGTGATATTGCAGGGGATTGAGCGGCTGAAAGCCGATCTTGTAGCCAATGCGACGCAGGAACGCTTCATCGACCAGATCGTCCGGCCGCAGGTTGGTGGAGAACACCAGGATCACGTCGAACGGCGTGCGGAAATGCTGGCCGGTACTCATGCTGAGATAATCGACGCCTTCTTCCATCGGCAGAATCCAGCGATTCAATACCGTGGTGGGCGGAATGCGCTGTCGGCCGAGGTCATCGAGAATCAACATGCCGCCGTTCGCCTTTACTTGCAGCGGTGCGCGGTACTGACGAGTGGCGGGATCGAACTGGACTTCGAGCATGTCGGCCGTCAGCTCGCCACCGGTAATCACCAGCGGCCGCTGACAGAGTACGTAACGAGGATCGTGACCTCGGGTCAGCATCACGACCGGCGAGTTGTCCTGCGACTGGCGATGCACGCTGGGATCGAAAACGCGTACCACCGTGTCGCCGATCGCAAGAGCGTGCGGGATCAGGCAGGTATCGTCGAACAGCCGCGCCAGTCGCTGGGTGATGAATGTTTTGCCGGTGCCAGGGGCGCCGTAAACGAAGATGGCCTTGCCGGAGTTCATCGCTGGTCCCAGCCGGTCCAGCAGCGCGGGATCGAGCACTGTGTCATCGAACGCAGCAAACATCCGGTCGCGGGTGACGGCGCGTCCACGAACGGATTGAGTGAGAACGACCTGGTTGTAGTAGTCCAGCGGCACCGGAGTGGGGCCGACATAACCGCTGGCCATCAGCGAAGCCATTGCCGAGCCGCGGCCGCGCTCGGTCAGCGCGTAGCCCAGGCCCTGGAGCTCGCCATGCTGAGCTCGGACTTCGATCCGGCCTTCCTGGCGCAGAAAACCCAGCAGCTCTTCCAACAAACGACCCGAAAGAGCAGTGCGGACCACCAGCTCGCGCATCGACAGCACGCCGCCCTCAAACAGATGTTTCTCTACCAGATCGCCCAGAAATGCGGCCGGCAGTCCGGTCGCTGCAAGCGTTTGAGGACGAGGTGCGACGCGCGCGGCATCCCGGGTCGGTTCATCGGTGGGCGGAGTTTTGTTGTACATGACTTCTTTTTGTTGTCTGGATTGTCAACGGGTCACGATCAACAGTGCGGCAGCGGTGCCGCAGGCAATGGCAATGCCGTAGGGAAAGCGCTCGGATTGCGTCGCTGTCGCTTGTCTCGCGGCGCGCATGCTGGCGATGGGGGCGACGAGCAGCCCAATGAGGCGATGGAACGTGGCGTTTGCGGCCACTGGCTTGAGCAACAGCACGGCGACTCCAAGGATCGCGCCGACGATCAGCGTCATGCCGACGGCGATCATGGTGGTGTGCATGTCCAGAAAGAGGCCGACAGTGGTCATCGCCTTGACATCGCCGGCACCGAACGCACGCAGCACATAGAAAGGTAGAAACATGGCAAATCCGACTGCGGCGCCGCCAAGGGCGGACAGCAGTCCGTCTTCGCCATGCATCCAGAGTTGTGAGGACAGCCCGATGATTGCCGCGACTGCGCACAGCAGGTTCGGAATGCGATGGGTGCGCCAGTCGATGATCGCGACGCAGACGACGAACAGGATCAGCGCCGCATCGAGTTGGCTTTGGGTGGCGAGCATTCGAAATCCTGCCTGGCCGAGAGTGAAGGAGGAGAGCACACGGGGCGGTGCTCTCCTCAAACCCGCGTTACGGAGCGGCGTTGGCCGTGGTCAGGGCAGTCACGAGCCGAGTGATGGTGATGCGCACCTGCTCGCCAAGATTGGTGAACGCGCCTACCACTCCCAGCCCCACCAGCCCGCCGGCAATCGCATACTCGACCACCGTCAAGCCTTCCTCCTCACGGATGAACTCCATCACCGCCTGTTTCAAGTTGCTCATTGTTTGACTCCTGATTCATTTCACCCGAGAAACTGGGCCGGGTGCGGACCCTTTTCCCCGCTGTCGCGGTCAGTCGGACTCTCCAGCAAGTGCAGTGCTCAATTCGCGGATGTTCTTGCGAACCACCAGGACGTTTTTGCTGTTAAGAGGCGCACTACAAAAAAATCATTCGCTACGTGTTGACCACAGTGACGAACTAGGTCTAAATCCGGAATAAATGCAGCCAGCCGCAGGCGCTGAAAAAGAAAGTGATAAAGATCACTAAAGGAACATTCCTCGGCGCGTAGTCTCGGGGGCGTCAGCTGCGGCTTAGTGGGGAGGCGGGACAGGTCATGCTGCTCTGGGTGGATAATTGCTGCGGTGCGCACGATGCGGCATCGGCAGCGGAGTTCTCGCGCCATTGCCAGGTGCGGCCTACGGATCAACAACATCTGTGGGCGGCGCTGTCGTTGGCGAGCAATGCCGATGTCATTTGTTTCGAGTTCGAACATCCGGACATGAGCTGTCTGAAGTTCATGGCCGACACCAAGGCCAGATTTCCTTCTGTACCCATCATTATGTTGATGTCCCAACAGTCGGCGGACGTCGTGCTGTGGGCGTTACGGGCCCGGATCTTCGATGTTTTGTTAAAGCCTGTGAGCGCACGCGACGTTCTGCGCTGTGTGCAGCGGCTATCGCCGGTGCTGGAAGCCCGGCGCACTCAATCCACTCGGGCCAACGCCACGGGCGCCGAAGCGATTCCGGATGAAGCGCGCTACCACGCCCGGAGGAGTTCGCGAGGCAAGTTGGATGGCGTGCTCGGCTACATTGAAAAGAACTATGCGCAGCCCATCAGCGAACAGGAGGTCGCCAGAGAGTGCGGCATGTCCGCGTTCGAGTTCAGTCGTGCCTTCCGATCGGCGCACGGCATAACGTTTCGGGACTACCTCGGCGAATGTCGCTTGGTGCAAATCCGAAAACGACTGTTTCGGGGGATCGCACAAGGTCCCGGTGAGCGATGTCGCAGCGATGGCGGGGTTCAACGATCCATCGTACTTTGCTCGATTGTTTCGTAAGCGTACCGGCATGTCGCCGAGTGCCTATCGTGCATCGCTGTTGATCCTGTCGAAGCGCGCCGACTCGTCGGGTCTGATCTCGACGGATTCCGAAGCGATCGGGTGAGGGCTCAGCGAGCCGAATTGCGTCTCCCGTCGATTGCAATCTGCACTGCGCAAGAGTATTCCTACCGTCACGCGACGCCGGGCCTAGATCCGGCGCGTGAAATCTACAAACCCTGGTCGTGCAACCGGGGCAACATCAGACGGGGGATATCTCATGACGACGGATCATCGTCGGTTGGAATTCGTCCGCGCTTGCGTTACGCCTGCACTGGCAATGGTTGCATTGCTGGGCTCGGCGCTCGCGCATGCTCAGAATAACAATGGTCGCGGCCAGGGCCAGGACGATAACGATCAGGGCGGCAGGGGCAAATCGGTGGAGCTGCGGGTTCTTTCCAGTCCCGCGCAGTATGTTTCCGGCGGTGACGCTCGCATCGAGGTGCGTGTTCCGCCCGGTCTGCAGCACACGGTTGAGCTGTACCTGAATGGCCGTCGTATACAAAACGTCGATCTCAAGCCCAAGGGCAATGATCGCGTTCAAGCGGTCATCACGGGCCTGGAGGTCGGCGAGAACCGCCTCGAGGCGCTGGTCAAGGGACGCTCGGATCGCGATTCGCTGAAGGTGACGAACTATCCGATCACGGGGCCGATGTTCTCCGGCCCGCAACAGCATCCGTTCGTTTGCACGACCACGCAGAGTGGCGTCGGACGCCAGCCCATCGTCGAGAGCGCGACAGCGCCGGGCAACCGCGTTTTCGACAGCGCCGGCAACGTCATTGGATACAGCCGCGACTGCTCGATCGAAACCTTCGTCACTTATCTATATCGCACCACGGGCAATGCCTGGGCGCCCATGCCGATCGATGGCAGTCGGCCGGCCGATCTGGCGCAAGTGACCATGCCCGACGGCCGAGTCGTCGACTTCGTCGTGCGGCGTGAGGTCGGCTCGATCAACCGCTTCCTCTACAGCATTGCGATGCTGGTGCCGTTTGTAGAGAAGGCCGCCAAAGTCGACCTGAGCCTCTGGAATGGACGCTTGCTGTATTGGTTCCAGGGCGGCGTCGCCATCGGCCACTCGCAGGGCACCGTGCACAGCGGCTCGCTGAATCCGGACATTCTCCGGCTCGGCTATGCCATCGCGCATTCGAGCGGCAACAACACCGGCACTCATTACAACCTGCAACTGGCCGCCGAGACCATGATGATGACCAAGGAGCGCTTCATCGAGCGCTACGCCGTGCCGAGTTACACCGTCGGCCTCGGCGGCTCGGGTGGGGCGATTCAACAGTACATCCTCGGCCAGAATCAGCCAGGGCTGCTCGATGCGCTGCTGCCAGTGCAGTCGTATCCGGACATGGTGACGCAAACCATTCATGTCGGCGATTGCGAGCTGCTCGAGCACTACATGGACGCAACCGATCGCGCCAATCCGAAGTGGCGCGTCACCAAGAATCGCAGCTGGCTGGTCGGCTTCAATGCCGAGGAGGGGTTCGACAAAGTGAACGATCCTCTTGCTCAGTTGAAAGTCGCGCTCGGCTACAGCACCTCGCTCGGCACGACCGAGTGCGTGCCGGCGTGGCGCGGACTGTCGCCACTCGCCATGAACCCGTGGTACGGCCAGGCACCCAACCAGCAAAACTACGAGCCGCAATCCGATATCGCAGCGATCCGCTGGACGCATTGGGACGACCTGCGAAACATTTACGGGGTCGATGAGACGGGGGCGGCCCGCCCGACCTGGGACAACGTCGGCGTGCAGTACGGCCTGCGCTCGCTGCAGGAGAGCAAGCTCACCTTCGAGGAGTTCCTGAATCTCAATTGGAACATCGGCGGTTGGAAACAGCCCAGCGAGATGGTGCAGGAAGGCTTTCCATTCTTCGGCACTACGGCTGCGGAGATCAACAAGGCGCTGACGGTGCCCGGCTACTTCGATCCGTGGAGTCGGCGCAATATGACTGTCAGCCCCGATCCGACCAGGCCGGCGCCGCGTACCAATGGCGATCTGAGTGCGATTCGTGGCGCGTACACGTCAGGCATGGTGTTTCATGGCCAGCTCGATCGGCCGACCATCGATCATCGTCAGTACATGGAGCGTGAGCTCGACATGCACAACGTGCATCAAAGCTTCGCCGTGCGTCAGCGCGTGCTGGATCGAATGGGCAACAGCGACATGCTGGTGATCTGGTTCACCGACACCATGCCCGGTGTGCCGAAGGCCAGCCAATCCATGGATGCCATCGCGGTGATGGAGGAGTGGATGCGAAATATCGAAAAGAACCCGGGTAAGGGCATTCGTGGCAATCGGCCGCCGCGCGCCATCGACAGCTGTTTCGATGTCACGGGCTCGCTGATCTATGCAGGCAATGACGCATGGAACGGCATCCTCGACGACAAACCGGCCGGTCCGTGCACGCGTCGCTTCCCGATCCACTCGACGTCTCGCATCGTGGCCGGTGCGCCGATCGAAGGCGGCATTTATAAGTGTGCGCTGAAGCCGGTGGACAAGGCGGTCAAGGAAGGCGTGTATGCGCCGTGGCAGCCCACGTCGGAGCAGGTGACGAAGCTGAAACAAATCTTCCCGAGCGGCGTGTGCGACTACAGCCGCCCGGATCAGGGTCGGCCTGCGAAGGCGGATCGGATCTGAGCCGAACGGCTGGCGCCCTCGCGAGGGAGGGCGCCAGCCCGGGCGGGGCTCGCCGCTTTCCGATCGCGCAATCGCGCGCCGCTACCGATGAAAATGCGTGTAGCCGCGAAGGCGCGGGTGCGCGAGATTCCTGGCAGGCCGGACCGGATAACCCGAACCTTCCCTGGAGGTGCCCCATGGCCGCCGGACTGCTCGTTCGCCTGGATGCTCGAGCCGGCAAGGAACGCGAGGTCGAGCACTTTTTGAAATCGGCATTGCCACTGGTCGAGGAGGAGATTGGCACTCGCTCCTGGTTCGCGGTGCGCTTCGGCAGGGGGG
This sequence comes from Steroidobacter cummioxidans, assembly GCF_003104955.1. Taxonomy (NCBI): domain Bacteria; kingdom Pseudomonadati; phylum Pseudomonadota; class Gammaproteobacteria; order Steroidobacterales; family Steroidobacteraceae; genus Steroidobacter; species Steroidobacter cummioxidans. The sequence goes on from NZ_LSRW01000015.1 coordinate 47,621, forward strand.
AATACGGGATTTTCGACACCTTCCTCGACGACGCCTCTCTCCAGGACCATCTGCATGGCCCGGTCGCGACAGCCTTGCAACAGAGCAACGAATTGTTCGATGGCCCGCCGCGACTGCAAAAGGTCGAGGTGTTGAGCGACAAATTGCCGGTGAATCCCACGCCCCCGGACACCAAGGGGCTGTTGCTCACTTTCAAAGCGAAACCCGGTCACGAGCCCGAGATGGAGCAGTTTCTGAGCTATGCCCGGCGCATGGTCATGGAGGAGCCGAACACCACCGCGTGGTTCGCCATCCGCACTGAGGATGGCGACTACGGCATCTTCGATGTCTTCCCGGACAACGGTGCGCGCTTTTTGCATTTGGTGGGGCACGTGCCGCGTGAGCTGGCGAAACAATCCATGGCGTTGCTGGGCTCCGTTCCGGAGCTGCACATGGTCTCGGTACAGGCCGAGAAGCTCGGCGTTTGAGTCTCGGATCGCACGTATAAGCGCTTGCATCAAGGAACTTTGCTGACAAACGATTCGTTTTGCGTGAGTGTTGTCACTTACGTGCGTGATGGCGGGGGCCACGGCGTCGAAGCAACCCAGGTTCCACTCCCGGTTGCTGCTATTGTCATTGGCGCTGTGCTCGGCGTGCGCGTCGAATCCTCGCGTTCAACAATCTGAACAGGCCCCACCCATCGTCGCGAGACAGCGCGTGCTGTCCGAGGACGAGAGTGATCCGCTGCTGCAGGCAGCGCTCCAGGAGTACAAGAGCGACGCGGCGATTCGCGAGCTGGTGGCAGCCGTACGCCGCAATTCCTCGATGCCGTTGACCAGCGGCAATCGCGTCGGCGCGCTCATCGACGGCCCGCAAACCTATAGCTCGATCGAATCGGATTTGCGCGCGGCCCGACATCATATCCATCTCGAGACATTCATCTTCGGCGCCGACGATATCGGCCGGCGCTTCGGCGAGTTGCTGGCGCAGAAACGTAAGGAAGGCGTGGAAGTCCGCGTGCTCTACGACAGCATCGGCAGCATGGACACGCCCAAGGATTTCTTCGAGCACCTGAGGCAGCAGGGCATCGAAGTGCGCGAGTTCAGGCCAATGAACCCGGTGAAGAATCCGCGTATCTGGGATATCAACAACCGCGACCATCGCAAGATCATCGTGGTCGATGGCAAGGTCGGTTTCACCGGCGGCATCAATATCGACAGCACCTATTCCAGCCCATCCTCGAGTCGGCCCGGGCCGAAACGTGGGATAAAAGATGGCTGGCGCGATACGCACATGCGCATTCAAGGCCCGGCCGTAAAACAGCTGCAAACGCTGTTTCTTCAGTCCTGGGCTGAGGCGGGCGAGCCGCTGCAGGCAGAGCAGGGCGATCAATATCTGCCGTCGGCCCAATCCGCCGGCAGCACGTTGGTCACCATCGTCGGCAACGACAGCAAATCGGACGATCGATCCCTCTACGGCACGTATCTCGCGGCGTTCACACACGCGAGCAGTCGATTGTGGATCACTCATGCGTACTTCGCGCCCAACCCCGAGCTGCTGGATGCAATGGCTGAAGCTGCACGTCGCGGCGTCGATGTGAGACTCATTGTCCCTGCGTTCACGGACTCGCGGATCGTGCTCAATGCCACGCAAGCGACGTTCACGCCGCTGCTCGAGGCCGGCGTGAAGATCTATGAGCTGAAGGACGCGCTGCTGCATGCGAAGAGTGTCGTGATCGATGGAACGATCTCCATCGTCGGCTCCTCGAACCTCGACATGCGCAGCTTCCTGCACAACGACGAAGTCAACGCCATCGTCGTCAATCGTGACTTCGGCCAGCGTATGGAGGAAGTGTTCAAGCGCGACGAGCGCGCCTCGCGACCCGTGACGCTGGAGCGTTGGCAGCAGCGCTCGCTGTGGCAACGGCTGAAGGAATTCGGCGTGAAGTTGTTCAGTTACTGGCTCTGATCTCGCCAGGCCCGCAGGAACTCGGCGCACTGAGTCGCATCATCGTCGTGATAGCGTGACGAGAAATGAAACGGATGCGCGTCCTTGACCGAGGCCAGTCGTGCGATCGTTCCCGCCTGGGTGGTCGTGAGGTGGGACTTGCCGGCGGCCAGTTCCCGGTCCGCGTCCAGAAACACGGCTTCGATGAATAGCAGATCCGCATTGGCGACGAATGGAATGACGCGGTCTGCGTTCTCCGGCGTCCAGCCCGCGTCGGTGACGTAGCACACCTTCTGGCCGGGCACGAACTCCAGCACGTCGCGCTTCAGTTCGCCTAGCGCGAATGTTTTCTCGCGCGAGCCCTCGCGTGTCCGCCATCTGACATCGACGGGCGTGTCGTCCGGGGCGCCAGCTCTGGCCAGCCTCTTCAGTTCAGTCAGCCAAGGGCCGGTGGGCAGGCCGCGGCTCTCCAGCTGGTTCTTCCATACATTGATGTGCGTGCTTTCCTCGAAGCAGAAGGCCAGGGACTGGATGCCGTGGTGGTCGAGCGGAACGGTGCGAACCAGGAACTGCTCGTCCTGCAGCAGCACGCCATCGTGGGTGACAGCATCGGGCAGCGTCTCGCGCACGAACTTGTCCCGACTGCGAAAGCGAGCGCGGGCGACGGTGCCGTCGGTACGCAATTCATGTGCTTCGATGATGAAGTCGACGGTGTAGTTCTGTACCAGGTTCCAGGTGTACGCCGCGAGCTTGTGCTCGACTTGCGAAATGAAATTCTCGGGGCCGTACATCCGCACGCCGGTATCGCGTCCCAGGCACACCCGCAGCAGGTGATCGAATCCGGCGAAGTGATCCATGTGCGTGTGACTGACGAAGACATCGCTCACCCGCAGCAGCACGCGAGTGGATAGCGACTGCACGTCGCCGATATCGAACAGCAGCGCGCGGCGCTGAAACTTCAGATCGATGCACACCCCGGGGTCGCCCCAGACCCCGTTGACCAGCCTGGCGTGGTAGATCGGCCGCATGCTCGCGCAACGCGGCCACGAGGGCGAAGTTCCTGGGGCTTACTGGCCGGGAATCGGCAGGCACTCCATGATTTCCACGGCATCGCCAGGAAAAATGGTGAAATGCGGATGACCTTCGAACAGGCGGGCCGCTGCCTCATGAGAGTCGGCTTTGACCACGACGAAACCCGCCATGTTGTTGCGGATGTCGGCGATGCCTGCACCGTTCACTTGCTTGGTCTTGCCCAGCGGGCCGCCTGGCACGACCACCGCGGCTTGATGCTTCGCCATCCAGTCGCCCCAGGCTTTCATGCCGGCCTGCTCTCGCTGCTTGCGCTCGGCTTCGGGCAGCGCACTCCATTTTTCGAACGAGGCCGCGCTGCCGGTATAAACCGCTAGAAACGTTTTCATGACTGGCTCCTCGAGAACAGGGGTTCTGATGTTTACGTGGGACTCTCGCTCGGACTCTCACCGGGCACTTCGTTGAGCGCCTTGCCTTCAGTGCGCGGCTTGCTGAACGGAGTGGGGCGCGACGGTGTCTGTGGGGTATTCCGTAGCAACATGCCGATGCCGGCCTGGTAGCCACCGCCGGCAATTTCGAGCGCGAAACGCTCCGCGTCGCGCTCCCGGATGCCGGTGAGTATTTCTTCGATCTCCGACTCGCTCACTTCGAGCAGGCGCAGCGCGGCGCCACCGGCCTGCAGCGCCGATTCGAAGGTCTCTCTGATCTGATAATCGACGCCGGCACCGACCAGCAGACGCGCATGCTCGCGATCGTAGGCACGCACCAACAGCTGCGCTTGCGGAAACTCGGCGCGCACCAGCTCGACGATACGATCGGCGGTCGCGCGGCTCTCGACACAGACGGCGATCTGGCGAGCTTTGCCGGCGCCAGAGGCTCGCAATACATCCAGCCGCGTCCCGTCGCCGTAGTAAACGGTAAAGCCGAATTCCCGGGCGGAGCGGATCATCTCGACGTCGGCATCGATGATGCTTACATCGACACCTCGCGCCAGCAGCGCCTGACTGACCACCTGGCCGAAGCGGCCGAAGCCGATCATGAGCACACTGCCCTCGAGCCCATCGGCGATCGGAATGCCGTCCAGCGACTGGCTCGCCGGCTTCATGAAACGTCGGACCACGATGACCACCAGCGGGGTCAGCACCATCGACAGCACGACGACTGCGGTCATGTTGGCATTGACGGTTTCATCGATGATGCCGACGGCGGCCGCGGCGCTGTACAAAACGAACGCGAACTCGCCGCCTTGCGCCATCAGGACAGCGCGATCCAGCGCTTCCTGATGCGAGCTGCGCGTCAAGCGCGCGACGAAGTAAATGCACAGGGCTTTGGTGACCATCATGGCGGGCACGACGGCGACGATGAACGCCCAGTTGTCGGCGACCACCTTCAAGTCGAGGCTCATGCCGACGGCCAGGAAGAACAATCCCAACAACAAGCCGCGGAACGGCTCGACATCCGCTTCCAGCTGATGACGGAAGGTCGATTCGGACAACAACACGCCGGCGAGGAATGCGCCCATGGCCATCGAAAGGCCGCCCATCTCCATCAGCAATGCGGAGCCGAGCACGACCAGCAGCGCCGCGGCCGACATGATTTCACGCGTGCGTGCCAGCGCCAGAATGCTGAAGAGAGGATTGAGCAGCCACACGCCGGCCGCGATCAAGCCAGCGAGCGCACCGATGCCGGTCAGCATGGAAACCCATTGTGGGGTATCGGTGTGCGTCGCTGCGCCCGGCGCCAGGAAGCTCACCAGTGCCAGCAGCGGCACGATCAACAAGTCCTCGAACAGCAGCACCGACACCATCTTCTGACCGTGAGGTAACGCGATGTCGCCGCGCTCGGCCAGCAGTTGCATGACGATGGCGGTCGAAGTGAGCACGAAACCGGCGCCACCGACAAAAGCGATCAACGGCGACAATCCAAACGCCATGCCGACCCCTGTGAGTCCCAATGTGCATGCACCAATCTGCAGCGCGCCCAGACCGAAAATCTGCCGCCGCAGGTGCCACAAGTGCGACGGCCGCATCTCCAGGCCGATGATGAAAAGGAACATTACGACGCCCAGCTCGGCGAATTGCAGTATGGCGTGGGGGTCGGAGAACAGCCCGAGACCGAATGGACCGATCAGCAGGCCGGCGGCCAGATAGCCCAGTACCGAGCCCAGGCCGAGCCGTCTGAACAGGGGAACCGCGATGACGGCGGCGCCCAGCAACGCGACCGCGCTGACCAGCATGCTTGAATCGTGTTCGGGGGCCATTGGCAGCTCGTCAGGGGGAAAGGGCGGATGATAGGCGCGTACGCGATTCAGCGCGACTGCCAAACCCTTCGCAGAGCCAGCCGTAAACGATCAGTGTTCTTGGGACGCCTTTTCTCGCAGCTGCTCGGCCACTTCATCGGCGGGCAGCATCAAAGTTTCATCGGATAGCACGACGGCCTCGGATAGGGTAGGCGAGTCGTCGTCGGCATCGCCGGCGACGGCGGCCTGCGCGGTCGGCAGTGAGCTGTCGGCGTTCTTCAGGACCTGGAATGCCTCTTCCGCCTCCAGCGGCCCGCAATAGAAGTATCCCTGCGCGTAGTCGCAGCCCATACGTTGCAAGTCACGCGCGGCATCGTCGGTCTCGACGATCTCGGCGACCGATCGCAGGCCGAGACTGCTGGTCATTTGCACGATGGCGGCGGCGATCGCTGAATTCGCATGCGCCGAGCCGGCGCGATCGACGAAGGGACGATCGATCTTCACGTAGCTGAAGGGAAACAGCTGCAGGTAGCTCAATGACGAATAGCCGGTGCCGAAGTCGTCGAGCATCATTTCGATACCCAGATCGTGCAGACCGTCGAGAGTCTCGCGCGCCGCGCCGGGATTGCTCATCAGGCCGCCTTCCGTCAGCTCCAGCTTCAGGCAGTCCGGTGACACGCCGGTATCCTTGAGCACCTGTTCCACATACGAGGTGAACTCGGGGTCGCGAAGGGCGGCGGCGGAGACGTTTACCGTCAGATAGAAATCGCGGTCGCGCGGCAAGCGATGGCGCCATTCGGCCGCGAGTGTGCAGACTTGCAGGATGGTCCAGCGCGTAATGGGCACGATCAAGCCCACTTCCTCAGCGAGGCTGAGAAACTTGTCGGGCGTCAACAGGCCTTCGATCGGATGCCGCCAGCGTAACAAGGATTCGGCGCCCGCCACCCGATCGTTGCGCAGGTCCACGATCGGCTGATACATCAAATGCAGCTCACGACGCTGAAGCGCGACGTGCAAATCCGCTTCCAGGCTCACCAGGCTCGCGGCGCTGCTGCCCATCGCGGGCTGATAGGCAACGGCCGTTGCCGTGTCGTGACGCCTCGCCACCGAGAGGGCGATATCAGCCTCACGCACCGCCTCTTCAGCACGCTGCAGGCCCGAGTCGATGCAGGTGACGCCGACGCGGGCAGCGACATTGAGCTGATGTTTGCGCAGCTCGAAGGGTTGTTGCAGCGTCTTCTGCAGCAGCCCGGCGATATCGAGCGCGCCGTCGCCGGAAGCGACATCGAAGATCAGCATCGCGAACTGATCGCCGCTCCAACGGGCGAGCACACACTCGAATTGCGCGGTGGCTTTTTGGAAGCGTCGCGCGGCCTGCACGACCACCTCATCGCCGGCGGTATGACCCAGCGAGTCGTTGATTAGTTTGAAACGATCGATGTTGATGAGCATCACTGCCAGTCGCTGACGACGGCGCGTGCGAACCTCACGCAGCGCGCGATCGAGTTGATCCATGAAGTAGCGACGATTCGGCAGGCCCGTGAACGCATCGTGGTAGCGCGAATGATCGAAGCTCTTTTGCAGGTTCTCGCGCTGCTCGATCTCGAGCACGAGCTTGCGTTGCGTCGTCTGGAGTTGGCGGCGGGACAGTGAGAGGGCGTCCCGCGCTCGATGCAGGCTGTGCACCAGATCGTGAGTTGCGAACGCGAGCATCCAGGCGACGACGGCGAGTAGCGCGATGGCCGCCGCCAGTTCACGTGCCGGATACCAACCGGCCTTGGGTCGCAAAGCGAGCTGCACATAACCGCCCGGCAGCTCTTGCGCGTAGCCTTCAGGCAGGCGGATGCGACTGACGATTGCGTCGTCCAGTTGCCCGATGCGGCTGCTGACAAAAATCCGCGGCGCACCGCCGGCGGTATCCACCTTCGACAGTTCGAAATCGTACTCGGGGTCGACGAGGCGATTGAGCTGCAGCTTCGAGAGCAACTGGTCCAACTCGGCACCGCGCTCATTCGCAGCCAGGGTTTGCAGTTGCCGTTCGACCGAGCGGCTATAGGTCGTAACGTGTGCGCCCGCCGTCGCGCGCATCTGCTCGGCACGCGCGCCGACACTGAGCGTGATGAGCCGCGCGCCCGCGAGCACGACGACCGTCAGCACCAGCAAGGTGAGTGGCCATTGCGAGCCGCGCTTGAGCAATGACAGTTTCATTGGCCTCGCGAGCCTAGATACGCGATGAAGCTCAAGGTGACGGTGATCTTCTCGACTCCCGATACCTCCAGGTAGTCGCCGAGCAATTGCACTTCGCCGCGCTTGAAGGGCTTGGCGATACCCAGGAAACCCTCGTTCGAATAGCTGGCGGGCAGCACGACACCGGGTAGCTGCACCAGCACCGCAGGGTTGGCTCTACCGGTCGAGCCGCCCAGCATCACATTGACGTGCTTGCCGTAGTAGTCGAAGCGCGCGCTGGTGAGATCGGTGCCCAGATTGCCGCTCACCGACTCGGCATAGGAGATATTGGTCACGAAATTCGGCGACCACACGTAGGTCAGGCCGAGCTTGGGCAGATTGCCGTGGGTGGTGTCGATGTCGATCTGGCGCGTCTCCAGCTGCACCGAAAGTTTGTTGGTGATCGCCTGACTGATGGCCAACACGCCGACTTGATAGTCGAACTTGCGGCCATAGTCGTCGCCCTCACCGTTGTAGTACTCACCTATGAGAATGAAGCGCGACGATGGCTCACCTCGACCCCAGGCCGCCCGTAGCGAGCCGTAGGTCAGCTTCGATCGCTCGACGTAGGTATGGTCGACGCCCGCGCCGGCGAGAAAGTCCGGAGTGAAATAGTGCAGATAGCTGAGCGAGCCGCCGCCGCCTTCAGCGTCGCTATCGACGAAGCTCGAGGTGCTACCACCGAGTGCTAGCTTGTTGTACGGCCGCGCATCGATTTCGGCAGCAGTGGCGGATGCGGTTGCCGCCAATGACGACAAGCACAGTACGGCGGATCCAAGCCTCATGGGGGTGTCACCAGCGTTGAATTGGAAAGGGCATGCTTTGGCGCGTCGGCGAGGTGCGCGGCCGCAGTGATGTCGCCACGGTCGCCAAGCGCGGCGCGTCCCATGGGCAGGAACGCAACGATGTAAATGCGCTCGTTCTCGCCGGGCAGCGGCGTAGCGGAACAGGTCACTTGATAGACGCGCGGGCCGATCTCGATGTGCATCTTGCGGCGGCCGGTGAGTCCGGGCTCCCACCAGCGCGGCGGCATGCCGCCCAACGACAGCATCTGCGAGGCGTCGCTGTCTCTGTCGAGTGCCGCAAACAACGCCTGCGCCGGCTTGTTGAACGAGAGCAGTCGGCCCTGCGAATCGAGAACCAGCATGGCCTGGCCGCTGACGTCGAGCGCGGCGTGCGCCGTGAACTCCTCGGTCCTGTCATGAATGACGACCAGCGCGAAGCGCCGTCCTGGCTGAGCCAGGTGCCGCACTTGAACTTCGGTCGCACGCAGCCGGTCGCCCACTTTGATCATGCTCAAAGGCACCACGCCGCCCGAGCCGGAAATCGCTTCCTGCACCATCTCGGGATAGGAAAAACGAATGACCTCGAACAGCGGCCGGCCGTTGGCCGATTCCTGGTCCTGGAATCGTGCCGCTCGTGCGCTGGCGCAAACGACCTGCAGGGTATCGCTGTCGATCAGCAGGGCAGGCAAGGGCATCGCTTCGATCAGTGTCGTCCAGAACTCCTGGCCTCGCTCGGCTTCGGCGCGAGCCACATCCACATGCGAGTGCAGGCGCTCGAAGATCGTGCCCAGATATTCGGCGGCCACCGCGCATGCGAGCAGGAGAATTGCAAACACCTGCAGCAGCACGGCGTAGTAGGCGGAGGGTGCATAGAATCCAGGAAACGTAGACGCCGATCCCTGCTGCCCGAGGATGGCCGCAAGGGACGCGCCAACGGCGTTCAGACCGGGCACATACCAGCGCAACTCCGGCGCTTGGGCGAGCGCCACGACGCCGGCGACTGCGATGGCGAGGATCGCCATCAGATAAGGCTGCCAGCGCGATAGAAAGATTGCGCCGACCACGGGCAATGCGAACACGATCAGGAACGCGGGGTTTTGCAGGCCGCCGGCGTTCATCCAGATGAAACCGACGATGACGATGCCGGCGATGTGCAGCAGCGTGAGCACAGGGCGTCGTTCGCCGACGCGCGCCGGCTTGCCGACCACCGTGAATGAGATATGGATGGCGCCCAGCGCGAGCAACCCGAGGCAGGCGGCGACGAAGTTGATGTCCAGCGAGCTCAGCAACCAGGGCACAACGGTGCCCAGCAGGATGGCGAAGATGGTCAACAGCCACGTGTCATCCAACAGATGGATGCGTGGATCGATCCACGTTGGGGCTGGAATGACTTGTGTGTCGCCGATGTTCATCGCTGCACGACACCGCCTGCTGTCGGTTTGGCATCGCCGGCTGCGACGGTCGCGGCGTTGAGGCTGAAGTTGTTGCCCTCGAGGAAGGGCGTGGAGCGGACTTTCTCGCCGCCACCTTCGGGCTGGTAATCCGTGACCTTCAGTGGCCATGCGCGTGGCCGCATCACTTGATTGCCGCGCAGGATGGGCGAATCGCCGATCACGTCGATGCCGTTGAACTTCGGCTCGATGATGGTGTTGTCGATGGCGCTGCTCGGGCTGCGCTGATTGCCGAGCACGAACGCCAGGCCGTAGCCGCTGTTGTGAATGCGGTTCTTGCGGATCACTGTGTCCGCCGAGCTCTTGAGCATGACGCCGTACGCTTCGAGGCCGTCGAACTCGTTGTCTTCGATCACCGCCGCCTGGCCGTTCTCGACCACGATGCCCATCGCTCCGCCGCGGCTGATGCGATTGCCGCGTGCGACGGCGCCGGTGCCCATCAACTGCATCGCCGCTTCGCGAGAGTCGAGCAACTCGTTGCGCTCCACGATCAGCGAGACATTGGCGGTGAGAATGCCGATACGTTCCTTGTCGAAGCGGTTGTCCCGGATGCTAATGGCGCCGCCGCGTTTGTCCGGCTCGCTGCGCACGGCCCAGATGCCGGCGTCGCGGTGCTCGGAGAATTCGTTCTTCACGACCATCGCATTCTTGTTGGACGCCGCGAAACGCACGCCGACGCGATTTTTGGCGAAGTGATTGCGCTCCAGCAGCAGTTGATCGGCGTTCTCGGCGACATCAATGCCCACGTCGCAGTTCTCGATCGAGGTCGTCTGCAGCTTGAAGCGCTCGGCACGCAGCACGATGCCGGTTTCTTTGCAGTTGTGAATCTGCACGCCTTCGATGGAAATATTGGCGCCCGAGACATCGAGCACGGCGCCGCCCGGCAAGTTGCTGCCATCGATCTGCGTGCCATTCTCGTCGGCAACGAGTCGAATTCCGCCTGCGTTTGCCAGCGGCGGCAGAGTGGAGGCGAGCGTGATCTTCGGCACCTTGAGCGCAATGGTCACCTCGCTGGTCCCCGCCGTCGCTTTGAAGATTGCTTCGCGCAGCGAGCCCGGCCCGCGATCCTCGCCGCTGGTGACGTCGATGGACGGGCTGTTGGCGGCTTGCCCCGGAGTGACTTTGCGAGACTGGTGCCAATAGCCCAGCCCGACGAACACGCCGAGCAGAACGAACACGACGATGGAAACCGCGGATCGACGGCTAAGCGGCATTGGCGCCTCCGCTACGCTGCAAAACAAACACCGCGTGCCACGAGCGTTGCACGGCGATCCGGCCGAACAGCACGTCGATCGGCGTGGAAACCAGCGTCACCGCCGCCAGTGCCGACATGCCCAAGGGGCGAGGCATGCGCCGCAGGTGCGGCAGCAGCCACGTCTTGAACGGCGCCGGATCGACGCCGCTGATCGCACGCAGCTCGAAGCCTTCCTCTGCAAACAAATCCAGATAGACGCGCCGCTGTCTGGCGCGAAACACGCTGGTGTCGCAATGCTCGGCGATACTCGCAGGTGCAGCTTCCAACAGCACCATGCGTCCACCCGGTGCGAGGTGATTCGCCATCCGTCTCACCGCCGATCGCAACGACGCCGGATCGAGGATGTGCTGCAGTACTGTGACGCCGAGAATCAAATCGAACGGTCCGCCGGCATCGAGGTGTGCCAGGTCCTGAACGATGAAGCGGGTGCGAGTCGACACGCCCTGCAATTCGGCGCGGCGGCGTGCTTCGGCAATCATGGTCGGACTCAGATCTGCGCCGGTGACGATTCCACCGCGGCCGGCCAGCAGCATGCTCCAGCGTCCGACGCCGCAACCCACATCGAGCACGCGTGTGCCGGGTTGGATGCCGAGCCAGGGACGCAGGGCGAGATACTGGCTCCAATGGATCATCCGGTTATAAAACTGCGGCATGCCGTACGAGCAGACAGCCGCGAGCCCTGCGCCTTCCGCCGCGAAGCGACGCGCACGGTCCTCCCAGTAGTGATCGGGCAAATACTGTTCGGGCGCCGGTGCGCCACGCGCGTTCATGAAGCCCTCCGCATGAGACTCGTTTTCTCCTCCAGCGGCAACGTCGTGCTGGCACTTGGCAGTGGCTCGTAGTGATCGCGATAGACGCGGCGACCCCACAGCTTGACTGCAATCCAGTTGAAGTAGCCCACCGTCATGGGTGCGATGTGAGTGATGGCATAGAACAGATACAGCGGCACGATGGGCGCGACGTAGGCGCGCTCCTGTTTCGGCACGACGGTGAATAGCGCGAACACTCCGAGCGCCAGATAGCTGCCGATCGCCGCCATGAAGTAACTCGGATTGATTAGCGCATTGCGTGGGAAGACGTTGGCGAGAAACAGATTGTCGAAGCCGCTGATGAAACTCAGAACCAGCAGCAGCGCGCTGACGATCTTCAGTGGATGCACGATCAGCGACAGGCCGCCGAGATAGATCAGGAAGTGATACATGGCGAAGGGCGTGCGCTTGGCGACGCTCCAGACTTCACTGAAGCGCTCGATGTACACCTTCAGCAAGCCGTAGTACCAGCCGACGCGCTGTGAGAACCAGCGCCGCACGTTACCGGGCCCTTCGGTACTGACGACGAGCCGACCGTCGTAGTAGATGCGCTCGCCGTGACTGAGCAGGATCAGCGCATTCTGCAGATCTTCGGCATAGACCGATTGAGTGTGCTCCGCCAGCGCCAGCTCCAAGGCATCGCGGCGATAGCAGGACACGCCGGACGTGATGCTGTAGTCCGCCAGGCTTTCGCGACCGATGCGGAACGCCAGCGCATATTCGAACGCCTGAAAGCGGGCGAGGAATCCATCGGGCTCGATCATCACGCGCGGACAGACGGCGGCGGCGCCGGACTGCTGGAAGTCACGAATGAATCGCTCGAAGTCGATCCTGCTGCCGCCGTTCTTGTCACGGATGCGGATGTCCGGATCCACGACCATCAGGGTTTCGATGTGAGGCGGAATGCGTTCGAGCAGACGCTTGACCGCACCGGGCTTGTGACGATTGATGCCATCGTCGAAACAGCGCCAGCCGGCGTGACGTAGCCGCAGCACAGTGGCATCGGTCGAGCCGTCGCTGATCAGCCAGACCTTGTCGCGATAGGGCGCGAACGCATCCATGAATTCATCGAGCAGTGGCTCGAGATTGTGAATGGACGCGATGATCGCGTATGGCCGTACCGGCACGAGCTGGCGCGCGCCGGTAGGGAAGGCGGCGGAGATATCGATCGAAAGATGCCGATTCTCTTCCGTCGGTGCGGTGGCGATGTGACGGCGCCGTACGTGCAAGCGCAGGATGAAATCCAGCGCATCGGTGTAGACGATCAGATTCGCCAACCCATAGACGAGCAGCGAGAAGCTGGCGGTCTGCAGGTTGGCGGCGGACAGCGCAATCCATCCTGCCAGCAGTGCGCACACGCCAAGGGGTGCCAGCAAGCTCCAGGGCGTATTGAACTTCACGCCATCGCGACGGCGCGGGTCGCCGTCGTCCTCCGCGGCTGAGGCAGGCGAGACTCGAGCTCGGCGCACACCTCCTGCTCGGGGGCGACGACGATGCCATGCTCGGCCAGAACCGGCACGCCTACCAGAATCCAGACCAGTGAGCGCACGCGCGAAGGAAGATGCGTCGCGCGCGTTTGCAGCTCGGCCAGCTTGGCCTCGAATCTGCGCTCGATTTCGAGAATGACGCTGCGGACCGTGGGATCGATGGGCAGGATCTTGGCTGCCTGATCCCACTCGATGGTCGTGCCGTCGATCTGTCGATGTACGAATTGAGTATGTGGCAGCAATGCCGGATCGCGCGCAAACGCCGCACCCGAGAACGGGATGATGTAGGGGTACATGCCAATCTCACATCCTTGTCTCAGCCATCGGTACGCTTCACGCAACGTCTCCGCCACGTCTGTCAGCGAGGCGCGGGGCGAGCTGAGAATCAGATCGAGAAAGGGCGTGATGCCGAGCTCGAGCGTCGCACTCAGCATTGGCTGGATGTGCCGATGGATCTGGCCTTTGTTGAACTCGGTCAGCACATTGCGTGAGAAGCTCTCGATGCCGAAGCCGAGCACGCGAAAGCCAGCCCGGCGCATGGCGCTGAGGCGCTCCGCATTCATCGCGTCGATGCGATTGGTACTGATGAACTGCAGATCTTTCGGCAGCTCGCCCGCTTGCTTCGCGGCAATGATGCCTTCGCACAAGGGCAGGACGCGTCGATCCTTGGAGAAGACAAAGATGTCGTCCTGAAAGATGATCGTGCGCACGCGGGGATGCTTCGACACGATGCGCTGGATCATCAGCAGGCATTCATCGGCATCCAGGCGTGCTATCGAGGCGACGCTGCCTTGCGCTTCGTGCAGAAAGTTGGTCGAAGAGCAGAACGTGCAGCCCATCGGGCAGTAGTTCAATGTGATCAGGCGAACCGAACGGATCTCGGCCAACGCAGCTTCGCGTGCCGCCTTGGTTGGCAAGCTGCCGACCCGGTACGCGGCTTCGAGGCGGTCCCAATAGGCCTCGTACGGCATGTTTTCGTAAGGCGTCGAGAAGATCGCAGCGCGCAGCTGATCGTGGTTCATCGCAGCTTGCGGCATGCGCAGTAGACTGCCGTCAGCGCGACGCTCCACTGTTCCGACGATGCCGCCCAGCGATTGGTCGGATGCAATGCGTGTTGCCAGCTCCACGAGCGGACGCTCGCCTTCGCCGAGGATTACGCGATCGAACGGGCCGAGATCGAACATCAGCTCGGGCCGGAACGTCGCTTCCATGCCGCCGGCCACCATCAGTGCCTTGGGTGCGAGGCGGCGGGCGAGATGTGCCAGCTCCAGATCGAACTTCAACGTCATGCCGGTGGTGGAGACGCCGATCACGTCCCACGTATCGCGCAATATTTCTTTTTCCAGCGCGCGCTCGGGCGGGCCGACGCAGCAATTCGGATCGAAGACTTTGACTTCGACGCCGTGCTCTGCGAGCACTCCGGCCAAGCGCCATACACCTAACGGCGGAGCCAGGAAGGTGTATTCCCCGCAATGTGGGTCATAAGGTCCCACTAATAGAAATTTGGGCAAGTTCGCACCGGAACTTCTGACTTGTTGTGCGAGACCATGAACGCGCCAACCCGCCGGTGCGTTCCGGCGTAGGTGCTATTTGGTTGGGGCGCGAGATGAATGCGGACGCGGTGCGTGTCGCGAGGCGAAAGTACGTAGGAAAATTTCTTCGCGGCCGCGCTTCCTGCGCACGCGCGAAAAATCAGTTACAGCGTCGCCTCGACACCTGCGGAGATTCGCTGGCCGGTGTAGTCGTACTCGCGAGCTTCGGCGTCGTTGTTGGTATATCCGTAGCGCACGAATACCTGCCAACGTGAGGTCAGCGTCCGGGTCAATGAAAGCGCAAGCTCGGTGCGGTGCTCATTGCCGTTGGTAGCGGAGTCGAAGTTGCTGTTGCGTCGTGATGCTTCGGCGAGCAAGGTCCAGTCGGTGGCGAAGCTATATTCGGCATCGACGCTCAGCTGCTGCCGAGTGGCGGACAGCGAGTTGTCCTGGTAGTCGCCGATCTCGAGCTGATATCCAAAAGTGAACGCCCAGTCGGCCCGCGTCCAGTCCAGCGCGGCGCTCAGCTCGTGGCGTCGGCCGCTCACGCCGCGGAACTCACCGAGCCCGTCGATATCGCTGAAGCGATACCGGCCGCGCATATAAACATCGGGCAGCAGGTCTCGGCCGGTTTGAATGAACAAGGCGCGCCGGGTTTCGAAGCCGGAGCCGTCGAGCGTCGTATATGCCAGCTGGACGCCGGCGTCATTGACCCAGTCATCGAACAGCCAGCGATAACGCGCGCCCGATTGCAGGCCGATCTGATCGAAGCTGTCCAGCTTCAGGTAATCGACCGCCATCACGCTGCCATCGACTCGCCAGGACTCACCCAACGGCGTGCTCACAGAGAACTGCGCTTCGGCGAAGTTGTCCGCCCGGTCGCTGATGCCGAGCACGTTGGCATTGGAGACCAGCGCGACATTGTTGTCGTGACCGATCCCGAAGCCTGCGTAGCCGAACCAGGCGTGCGTCCGAGCGGGAGATTGCCGATCGCCGAGCTGAGCCGCTGCCAACTCCTGCAAGCGTTTGTCTTCGGTCGCCGTCGCGACGCGCGAGAACCAGTGCGAGGCTGCGGTCGGATCGTTGCGCTTGAGCTCCACGAGGCCGAGGTTGTAGTAGGCCAGCCCGGCCATGGACGGCGTGTTGGCAACTTCCTTGAATGCCGTTTCCGCCCGACCATAGTTGCCGACACGATAAGCGGCGACACCGATATTGAAGTGCAGGGCAGGGGTCGACATGCCCTGCGCGAAGGCGGCTTCGAAAGCCGTCAGTGCGGTTTGATAGTCGCCTGCCTGAAAGGCGCTGCTGCCGGATCGGAACTGTTTGGTGGCCTCTTCGCTGTGGGCGTGTGCGGGGCCGGAACAAACAAACAGTAACGCGAGGACTGCCGGCGCGGCGCATAGCCGCGAAGAAAGGCAATCAGCGCGGCGGGCGCCCGGGAGGATTCGGATTTTTCGGCGGATGGTTGCGTTCGCGCTCTTCGGCGCGGGAGCGTCGAGCCTGCTCGCGTTGCTCGGCAGCTTCCTGTTTAGCCAGGTCTTTAGCTTCACGAGCGCTCTGCTTGGCTTCGGCCCTGGCGGCTTTGTCAGCTTGCTGCTCGGCCTTCTTGTCGGCATTGGGCTTGGACGAATCGGCTGGCTTGCGCTCGGGCAGTGGAATTCGGCGGACGACTTCGTCGGGGCGCTTGGCATCGGGGTCCACGATGATCTGCATGGTCACGTCGAGATCGTCCTGCCCCTGCGCAGGTTTAGGCTTCGATTCGGACTGCTGTTGCGCCAGGGCGCTGTGCGCCAGCAAACACAGGGCCAGGTACGTTGCGTGCTTCACTCGTGGCGCAATAATCATCGTCTGACGCGAGTGTGGCAAGTACTCAGACGTGAATTGCGTCATGTCCGCGTCGCCTCGCGGTCGCGCACCGTGAGGTTGATGGTTACCCGACGCGTCCGGCCGCCATGTTCGATGACCGCGACCAGTTGGCCGGCGCCGGTGGATCGGGCGACGACCGGTAACGACAGCACGTTGCTGCCTTGGGCGAGATGAGTCTGCCAGTCGATCTCGCGCTCGTTCTCGAAGCCATCCAGCACCACACTGCCGGTGGCCAGGATATGAATGGTCGCACCGTCCAGGGCGCGCTCGGAATCGATCAGCACGTCGATGTCCCGTATTTCATTCAAGGCCAGCGTGATGCCGCGAGCCTCGCGAGTTGCCAGCGGCGGCCACACCATGAGCATGAGAGCGGCGGCAGCGGCGGCGCCCACGACGACGCCAACCCAGGTCTCCCAGCGGGACACCAGATGCGCCAGCCGGCTACGCGACGGCGCTGCCTGGCGCGCGGCCGCAGCGGCCAACGCCCGATCGATGAATTCCGGACGCGGCTCCGGCGCGGGTAAGCGCTCGAGCGCCTGGCGCAGAATTTCAGCGTCTTTGTCCACGATGCTTGCCCAGCCTGTTCAGGTCGCCCTCGCGGGCGCGCACTTCATACACGATCTAATGTCGAGATTCGTTCCGTTACCAATAATCCCTTCAGTTTCGCCCGCGCGCGGTGCAGTCGGGATTTCAAGGTACCCACCGGCACGTCCATGATCTGGGCCAGCTCCGGCAGGCTGTAATCCTCGATGTCATGCATCGACAATACCACGCGGTGTTCTTCACCCAGTCGCTCCCAGGCCGCCAGCACCCGGTCCTGGGTGAGCTCCTGTTCCAGCAACTCGGCCGGTCCGGCGGAGGGATCGATCAGATCCTGCGCTTCCTCTTCATTGCCGTCGTCCGGGGGCTCGGTGTTGAACTGCACCGGCGAGCTGCGCTCGCGGCGCACCTGATCGACGAAGATCCGATACATCACTCGCAGTGCCCAGGGGCGGATGCGCTCCAGGCCGCGCAGCTCATCGAGCTTGGGATACAGACGGACCAGCAGCTCCTGGACCAGGTCTTCGGCGCGATCCACTGTGCCGGTCCATCGATAGGCGGAGCGATAAAGGGCTGGGACATGTTCGCGAAGCAGATGGTCGAACTCGGCTGCCGCGTTGGCATGCGACGGACGGGCGCGCTTCTGCAGGACCATGATCTCCATTAAGCCTCACACGGAGCAGGCTGTCGAAAGGTTCCATGGAATTACCGTCGGAACGGTTTGGCTATGAGATCCGTGTCAGGGGGAGAGCGCAACGGTGCCGTCGATCCAAGGGAGGGGTCCACGCGTGGACGATGAGAATGAAGTGCAAATGACCGGCTCGATCATCCTGGGTCTGATCTGGACTCATGTGGTCAGCTCGTTGTTGTTTGTTCTGACCGGCACGTTGCGATAGCCGAGTTTAGAGGGCGAGCCGTGGGGACGATGTCGTCGGGGCGGGGAGTCTGCCCCGACGACATCAATTCCTCGATCAGTGGACGCCCGGACGCTGTTCGCCCTTGCCGGTTCGCGCCGTCTGACGCCGGCCGGCGTGACTGCCTTCTTCGATCTCCTCGATGATCTTGGCCGAGAATGCGTCCAGGTCGCCCGGATTGCGGCTGGTGATGATGCCCTGATCGGTCACCACTTCGCGATCCACCCACTTGCCGCCGGCATTGATCACATCGGTCTTGATCGAGTGATACGACGTGACCTGGCGCCCGCGCACCGCATCCAGCTCGACCAGCAGCCACGGCGCATGACAGACCGCGGCCACGATCTTGCCGGAGTCCAGGAACGAGCGGATCAACTGCAGCGCCTTTTGATTGACCCGCAGCAGGTCGGGATTGATCTGGCCACCGGGTAGGACGATGGCGTCGTAGTCGTCGGCGTTGACGTCCTCGAGCGCTTTGTCGACCGCGACGCTTTCGCCCCAGTCCTTGAGCTTCCAGCCGCGGATCTTGCCTTTCTCAGGCGAAACCACGTCGACCTGCGCGCCGGCTTCCTTCAATTTCCGCTGGGGTACCAGCAACTCATCCTGCTCGAAGCCGTTTGTGGCGAGAATGAGGACCTTGGCTTTACTGATCTCGGGCATGACTCATCTCCTGTCTCGACGAGTAACGTTAATGAGGCAGCGATGGTGGAGTTCCGGTGGTTGCCATCACGTAACTCATGCGCGAGTCGGCGGTTTTTTAGAAGATCTCGACAGGCTACGGCGTGTCAGATGACGCCTGCGCGTCAGAGGGCTACGATGCGCAACTTCCGTCCACTGTCTGCTGGAGTCGTCATGAACAGGAGCTCGAAGGGTTTGCTTTTGACCGGTCTGCTGGCACTGGGCACGGGGTTGCCAGCGCTCGCGGCGTTACAGGAAGGGGCCAAGGCGCCCGAGTTCACGGCGCAGGCCTCCATGAAGGGCCAGCCGTTTACGTATTCGCTCAAGGACGCGCTGAAGAAAGGCCCGGTGGTGGTCTATTTCTATCCGTCGGCCTACACCAATGGCTGCAACGTGCAGGCACGCACCTTCGCCGTCAACCAGGAGAAGTTCGCGGCCGCCGGCGCCAGCATCATCGGCGTTTCCCTCGACAGCATCGAGCGGCTCAACGATTTCTCCGCGGATCCGGAATTCTGCGCCGGGAAATTCCCCACGGCATCGGATTCGGACGGCAAGATCGCGCGCTCTTACGAGCTACAGGTGCGTGAAGGCGGTTCGGGCCGGAAGGACACGCGCGGCAAGGACATCAATCACGACTTCACCGAGCGCACGACTTTCGTCGTGACTGCCGATGGCAAGATCGCGGCTACCGTCGGCGGTCTGAATCCGGTCGAGAACGTCAACAAGTCGTTGGAAATCGTCCAGAAGTTGAAGGGCGGCTGAGTGTAACCAGCACCGAGGCGGCGGCGGGCGCAATGCTCGCCGCTACCGCCCGGCCGCCAGGCAGCGAAACGTAGTGACTTGCTTGCCCGTGCCCGGCGGCAAAGAGGCATCCTTGTTCACCGTCGAAATGATCTCGGCATTCTGTTGGCCGGCGCGACGGCACACCCGTGTCGCGAGATCGTAGGCCTGCTCGGCGCCCCCATCATGTTGAATGGTGTTGGTGTCGCCCTTGCCGGGCTTGACGATAGTGCAAGCACTGAAGAGCAAACATCCCACCAGTAACGCTGTGCGCAACATCAGCGCAGTATTCCCGACAGAATGGCCTGTTCTTCAGAGAAGCCGGCAGCGCCTAGAAACTGCACGACGGTGGGGGCGATTTGCGAAGCCAGCGGTTGTCCGATGCCCAGGCTGGCCAGCGATTCCTCATAGTCGCCGATTTGATCGAGCGGTTTGGTCACCACGCCCTGCTGCTTGACTGCTTGCATGATGGTCTCCGCGTTGGGGATGCGAGCGGCCAGTTGGTCGAACTGCGGTTTCGGTAAGCGTTCCCGTGCATACAGCAATAGTGCACCCACAGCGCCTCGCGCCTGCACGTCGGTGAGTCCGAGTTGGTTCTGCAGATAGGCGGCGGCAGTTTGTCCTGAAGCGGCGGCCTGTGCGGACTCATACGACATCGAGCCTGCGACCAAAGTAACCAGCGCGATGAGCGCGGCGCTGCTGGCGAGAAGTTGTCGAAGCGGGCTCATGCGATTGGCTCGATGGCAGCTTCGCGCTGCCAGCTTGGATCTGGATCGAACGACTGGATGTCCTGCGCCACTTTTTGCGTATCGGGGCCCAGGTCTTTGGAATAGACCACGCCATCGTGGTTCACAATGAAGGTCATCACGCCGCTGCGGCCGTATTCGGCAGGCACGGCGATCAGCGCAAAGCCGCCGATCATCTGGTCACCGACCAGATAACTGTACGCGCCGCCTTGGGCGTGGGGGCCCT
The DNA here is from genome assembly GCF_003104955.1 of Steroidobacter cummioxidans. Classification (NCBI taxonomy): domain Bacteria; kingdom Pseudomonadati; phylum Pseudomonadota; class Gammaproteobacteria; order Steroidobacterales; family Steroidobacteraceae; genus Steroidobacter; species Steroidobacter cummioxidans. Next base: position 68,110 of record NZ_LSRW01000015.1, read on the forward strand.
GTGAGGTCAGGAGCCGGTAGATATAGCCGCGTAGCGGCTCGCCCTTGGAAGGACCGTTCTCGAAATAACCTTCGCTTTGCGCGCGAGCGAACGCGGCACCCAACGGGCTCGGCGGCTCGTTGCCGGTGGTCGGCCAGTACAAGCCGTCTTTTTCACCCTTCGTGCTCACCAGTCGTTGCGCAAATTGCAGCAGGGCGGCGCGTTGCGGATTGCGCATGTAGTACTCGCGTTGGGCGTCGACGAAAGCCAGACACGACTGAATGGTGGCCAGCTCGTTGGCGCCGATGCGGCGATTGACGATTTCTTCCGTGCCTGCGGCGCTATCGAAATGCCAGCGGCCATCGCTTTGGACCAGCGGAAAGGGGAACGGCCACTCGTCGCTGCCGACCAGTAACGTTCTTGGACCGGCTGGATCGCCACTCAATGTATGTTCGGCGTCATAGGCTCGTACGAATCGCTCGCGCGCATTCTCGTCCTGCACGGCGTCTCCCGAGTCGATGGCCGGCCTGGCGTCTTTGCCAAGTACTTTTACCAACGCGCTGGTGTCGTTGGCACGGGCCGCGGCGATCAATGCGCTGACTGCGTCGTCGCTGGAGGCGAAATCCTGCTGCGATGTCATGCGACTGCAGGCCGCCGTGACTATCAGCAACACGATGGCGAGGATGCGCAGGGCGGATGGGCTTTGATGTTTCATCTGCGTCGTCCGCCGCCCCGTGACATACCGCCTCGACTCGACATGCCACGGCTGCTCTGCGCTCGCGTGCGCGCGCCGTTGTCGATACCTTTGAATGCGTCCGCGGAACGGCCGGAGGAGCCTGCGCCGGGAGCGCGCTCGCTCACATCGCGCGAGGAGTTGCTCAGGCCGCGATTTTCCCCGCCACCACCGAGGTCCCGGTATTCATTGCCTCTGCCGCCAAGATCGCGGGATTCATTGCCCCCGCCGAGATCCCGATTCTCGTTGCCACTGCGGCCGCGGTAATTCTCTCGCGCCTGCAACGCTTGCTCGCTGCTGCCGCGACCGTATCTCTGTTGAGTTGCAGTGTCGCGATAGCCCACGCCCTGACGGTGCACCGAGTTGTGCTCCCAGCGATTGCTGACATTGGCTCTGTTGTTGACGTTTACGTTGTTGCGCGTGAAGTTGTTGTAGCGGTTGACGTTGACATCGATATCGCTGTGGCCCCAATTGAATCCTCCCCAGAGTGCGCCACCGACCACCATGCCCATGCTGAAGGAGAAGAGCGCCGTGCCGGCGACATAGCCGGGCGGATAATAGGAATAGGGCGGATAGGCTGGATACGGCCAGGCACCGTAAACCACGGTAGGGTTGTACGTCGGAACGTACACGACCTCTGGGCTGGGCGATTCGATGACGATGATCTGCGGCGTGGCGGCGCCGGCCGGCGCCGCTTCCGTCTTGATTGTTTGTTCCTTGGTGCTCGTCAGGTTTCCACTGTCTTTGGCTTTGGCGCGTAGACGCTGGACGGCATCCATAACGTCTTTGCGTTGCGCGAGCACCGCATCGCCGAGCTTCTGGGTCCAGTCGAGCTTGTCGCTCATCATGGTCAGGACGTCTGGAAACGCCACCATGGATTTCACGCTCGCATCCCAGGTTTCGTTCTCCACCGCCTTCGCGACCGCATCGCCTTTGACGTCCGGATGGTCTTTCGCCCAACGCGCCGCGAGCACGATTTCCAGCGGATAAGTCGATGCCATCAGCACCTGCGCCAGCAGCGCGTCGGGGTAAAGTGCGATCGGCGCGACGATCTGCTCCAGCTCTTCGGGCTTGAAGGGCTCGGCCTTCGGCACAGTCGCGTCTTGCGGTGTTGCGGGCGGAGATGCGGCAGGCACTTCCTGCGAGTTCGTTGCCGGCTGCCCTACGGCCAGCACAGTCGCCAGTGTCAGCAAGCAAAGTAATAAGGAGCGGTTCATCCCGCTCATCATGCGCGGCGGCGTCGGCTCGATCAGTACGCGTCGAGGGAGGTCCGCAGCGCCTTCACACGCAGCGCAGCGGTGGCTGGCTTCAGCGGTACTTCAAGCCGGTGCCGGTGTTGAACACGACGACTCGGTCTTGATCGCGAATGGTGCCGGCAGCGCGCAATGTTTGTAACGCAGACCAGGCCGCGCCGCCTTCGGGACAAACGTCGATGCCGGTGCGGCTCGCGAGTTCTCGAGTCGCTGCGTCGGCATCGGCATCGGTCACCATGACTGCAGTGCCGTTCGACTCGCGCAGCACTCGAACGCAGATGAATCCGCCGATCGGGCTCGGCACACGCAAGCCATAGGCGTGTGTATTCGGATTGGGCCAGGGCTCGGTGCGCTCCTTGCCTTCCAGGAATGCCTTGGCGACGGGCGCACAGCCGGCAGACTGCACCGATACGAAGCGCGGTCGACGACCGCGAGGGATCCAGCCGAGGCGCTCCATTTCCTCGAACGCTTTCCACATGCCGACCAGTCCAGTGCCGCCGCCAGTGGGGTAGATCACAACGTCCGGAATGTCGCCGTTGAATTGCTCGACCAGCTCGAAGGCCATGGTTTTCTTGCCTTCGATTCGATACGGCTCGCGCAGCGTCGAAACATCGAAGGCGCCTTTCGGGCCGTGCTCGCGCAGGAATTTGCCGGCGTCGGCGATCGTGCCCTCAACGCGATGAATAGTGGCGCCGTACAGCTCACATTCGTCGAAGAACGCTTTGGGTGTGTCGACTGGCATCGCGACCGTGACGGGCAGGCCGGCTCGTGCGCCGTAGGCTGCCAGTGCGCCGGCAGCGTTTCCCGCCGAGGGCGCCGCCAAGGCTTGCGCGCCGAGATGTTTGGCCATGGAGACGGCCAGGGCCATGCCACGCGCTTTGAACGAGCCGGTGGGATTGCGCGACTCGTCCTTCACCCAGACATTCGCCTCGACCTGCAATAGCGGCGTCAATCCCTCGACCAGCGAAACTTCATCTCCGGGCAGCAGCGGCAACAGCTCGCGATAGCGCCACAGGCTGGGCTCGCGCGATTGCAGATCCCGCAGCGACAGTTTCACCGAAGCGAGGTCGTAATCCACTCTTAGCGGCAGGCCACATGCGCGACAAACGGTCAGCAACTGCTGCGGGTCGTGCGCAGTCTCGCAGGCGAAGCAGCGAATGCCAGCGAGGTTCGGCGAGAGTCGAGCCGTCATGCAATCTCCCTTTCATGCCACCACGCGCATTGGAGCACGCGTCGGGGACTCAAGTCGATAAGCCCCGAGTCACGTTCTGGTTACATCGTCACGCTAGCGCTCGATCAGCCCGGCGCGCAGCGCGATCAGGGTCAGCTCGGCTTGGTTGCCGGCGTGCAGCTTCTGTTTGATGTTATAGAGATGAGTGCCGACGGTGGAGGTGGACAGGTTCAGCTCGGCGGCGATCTTCGGGACCGCAGAGCCGTTGGCCAGGCGCAGGAATACCTCGAACTCGCGTTCAGACAGCGAGTCGACCAACGTCGTGGCTCCGCCCACTTCGGCGAGCGCAATCTCCTGCGCAAGCTTGGGATCGATGTAACGTTGACCGGCGGCCACCATCCGCACGGCTTCGAGCAATGTTTCCGGGGCGGTGCGCTTGGATAAGAAACCCAGTGCGCCTTGTTTGAGTGCGCGACTTGCATGAATGGCATCGTCGTGGGCGGACAACGCAAGTGTCTTCACATCCTTGTCGCGGGCACGCAAGCGACGGATGGTCTCGAGTCCTCCCATGCCCGGCATGGAAAGATCCAGCACCACGACGTCGGGCTTGTCTTCATCGAAACGCACACAGGCTGTTTCGCCGCTGTCGGCTTCGGCGACGACGCGCACATCACCCACTGTCTCCAGCAACAGCCGGAATCCAGTGCGCACCACAGTGTGGTCATCCACGAGCAGCACTCTGATCATGCGTGCGCTCCCAGAGGAATTTCGGCCGCGAGCTCCACGCCGTGCGGCTCGCGATTTTTCAACGTCAGGGTGCCACCGAGCATGGCCATTCGTTCCTGCAAACCGCGTAGCCCGAAGTGTCCGGGACGCGACCAGTCTTCGGGCAGACCGCTGCCATTGTCGGTGACGTGGATGCGGATATGCGAATCGGAATGCACGACGCTGACCTCGACCCGCGTCGGGCGTGCATGTCGAACCGCATTGATCACGGCTTCTTGCACGACACGATATACCGCGATGGTGATGCTGTCGCCGAGTTCGGCGGGCAGCTCGTGATGTAGCGAGAAATGGATGGTGGGATGGCGGCTTTGCCATTGCTTGATGAAGCCTTCCAGCGTTTCGGCCAAGCCGAGGGTATCGAGCGTCACCGGCGCGAGCCGGGGAATCAAGCCATGCATGGCGTCGTACAGTTGCGCGGCTTCAGTCGAAATGAGTCGTGCGACATCGGTGGTGCGGGATTCAGCTGGGTGCTGATTCGCGATGACCACGGCGAAGCTGCGGATCGCAGTCACCGATTGTGCGAACTCATCGTGCAACTCGCGTGCGATCAGGCGGCGTTCCTCGTCCAGACGTTGCTCGATGAGTCGGTCGAGCTCGCGGCGCTGTTGCAGGCGTTGTTCCGCTTCGATGGCTTTGCGATCGCTGAGCAGTTTTTCCTGCAGCGACTGCGCCATGCGATTGAACGTCGAGCCGATCATGCTGGCCTCGTAGCCTTCGAGTTTGGGCAGCCGATGCTGCAGGTCGCCTTGCTCGATGCGCGCCAGGCCATCGACGATGATGGGCCAGGGCGCCACTGCACGACCGACCAGCCAGAACACCGCTGCATTGAGCACCGCGAAGGCGATCCCGCCAATGATCATCAGGTGAGTGAAATCATCCCAACCATCCAGCACGGCGCGCGACGCATCCGCTTCGATCCGGACCTCCGAGCCATTGGCCAGCGTGAATATGTGCACCGGCGTTGGCGGCAGAATGAGCGCGGAATACCACGCGGGGGCGTCGCGTCCGGCCTTGTAGGGGGAGGGCGGCGACTTATAAATGACTCTCCCGTCCATCGCCCGCACCGTGATCTCGTGGGCGCGCACCCGACCGAGGTGCTGCAGGAAGGTCAGCAGGGTGTCGTTATCGGGTTGATCGTACGTGATGAGAATCCGGGTCAGCAGCTGGGTCGCGACGACGTTCGCGCCAGCGATTTCCTCGCGCACGGCGCGTCGCGCGCCATCGAATTGCAGCCACGCAGCAAGGATCACGAAGGCTGCACTCAGGCTGGCGACGATCAGATTGACGTGGGTGCGAAGTTTCAAAGGCCATCCTTGTCGGCTCGAAGCCGGCAGTATGACGGTCGGCGGGCAGGCGCCGCACTCATGAAAATCATGAGTCGCGAATCATGATTGTCGTGTAGCGGCGGCGGCCTGTCTGGCGTCATGGTGCGACTGGGGGCGAAGTTGGTCCCCTTTACAAGGAGTCCGCCATGAGCTGGGAAACACCTGTGGCCATCGATCTGCGTCTGGGCATGGAAATCACCATGTATGCCGAGCATCGTTGATCGTTGAATGAGGGCGGGGTCGCCGGGCGACCCGGGACCTCGCCTTGCCCATGTACATACGAATTCTAGGCGCAGCCGCCGGCGGTGGCTTTCCTCAATGGAATTGCAACTGCCCCAATTGCGGCGGCGTGCGGCGGGGCGCGCTAAACGCTCGTCCTCGCACCCAGTCGTCCATCGCAATCCGCGGTGCGGATGAGACCGCCTGGACGCTGGTCAACGCATCCCCGGATATCCTGACGCAGCTGCAGGCCAATCCCCAATTGCAGCCGGGCCGGGCGTATCGCGATACCGGCATCCGCAACATTGTCCTGACGGATTCGCAGATCGATCACACCACCGGTCTGCTGATGCTGCGCGAGGCCACAAAACCGTGGCCGCTGTGGTGTACGGACAATGCCTTCGACGATCTCACTACGTCCAATCCCATCCTGCAGGTCCTACAGCGCTACTGCGGTGTGGAGCGGCGGCGGATTGAAACGACGGGTGAATGGTTCGCCGTCGACGGCACTGCGGACTTGCGATGGCAGGCGCTTGCGTTGCCTGGCCGGCCACCGCCGTACTCGTCGCGCAGCCCGCAGCCGGGTGATGTCATTGGCTTGCTGGTCGAGGATCTGCGCACCGAACGCCGGCTGTGCTACGCGCCCGGCATCGCGAGCATCGATTCGTGGCTGTTCGAGTTGATGTGCAGTTCCCAGTGCGTGCTGGTAGACGGCACGTTCTGGACGGATGATGAGCTCGTGCGGTTGGGTGTTTCGCATAAGCACGCAGCCGACATGGGCCACCTATCGCAAACCGGCGGAATGATCCAGTGGCTCGATCGGTTGCCTGCAGCGACCCGTCGCGTGCTGATTCACATCAACAATACCAATCCGATTCTGGTGGAGGATTCGCCGGAACGCGCGCAGTTGAATTCGCACCATATCGAAGTGGCGTATGACGGCATGGAGATCGAGCTGTGAGCAACGATGTTGCAGCTGCCTGGGATGAGGCGGAATTCGAGCGGCAGCTGCGCGAGCAGGGACGGGCGTATCACATCTACCATCCCTTCAATGTGATGCTGAACTCGGGCAAAGCCACACGCGAGCAGATCCAGGGCTGGGTCGCCAATCGCTTCTATTATCAGATCAGCATCCCGCGCAAGGATGCGGCCATCATCGCGAACTGTCCGGATCGTGACGTGCGGCGGCGCTGGGTCGAGCGCATTCTGGACCACGATGGGCACGGCGACGATCCGGGCGGCATCGAAACCTGGTTGCGTTTGGCTGAAGCGGTCGGCTTGGACCGAGCGGAAGTGTCGACATTGCATCGGTTGATTCCCGGTGTGCGCTTCGCCGTCGACGCCTATGTGAATTTCGCACGTCAGGCCCCGTGGCAGGAAGCTGTGTGCTCGTCGCTGACGGAGTTGTTTGCACCCGCCATTCATCGACAGCGATTGTCGTCGTGGCCGGAGCACTATCCGTGGATCGAGCCGGAGGGGTTGCAGTACTTCCGCAGCCGCGTCTCGCTGGCTCAGCGCGATGTGAATCACGGACTGGCGGTGACGCTCGCTTACTTCAAAACTCGCGAGCAGCAGCAGCGCGCGCTGCAAGTGCTGAAGTTCAAGCTCGACGTCCTGTGGGCGATGAACGATGCCATGGGTCAGCACTATGGAGTCCAGACATGACGCAAGCCGATCGCCCCAGTATCCGTACGGGCATTCGCCTGCAGTGGGAAGCCGTGCAGAACGCGTATGTGCTGCTCTATCCGGAAGGCATGGTGAAGTTGAACACCAGTGCCGCGGAGATCCTGCGTCGCTGCGACGGCCTGCGCAGCGTCGACGAAATCGTGGCGGACTTGGAGTCCGCTTTCAATCGTAACGGTCTGCAAGAGGAGATCGTGAATTTTCTTCAGCTCGCAAGAGCGCAAGGTTGGATCAGCGCGGCGGAATCATGAACGCAGCAGTCACAACATCCCCGAGCGTCGGGCCGCCTTTGTGGCTGCTGTTCGAGCTGACTTATCGTTGTCCGTTGCAATGTGTGTTCTGTTACAACCCGATCGAGTTTGCGACGGTCGAGAACGAGCTGACGACGGCTGAGTGGCTGCGAGTGCTGCGAGAGGCGCGAGCGCTTGGATCGGTGCAACTGGGTCTGTCCGGTGGCGAGCCGTTGATGCGCGATGATGTCGAGGAGATTGCGGCCGAAGCGCATACGCTCGGGTACTACACGAATCTGATTACGTCTGGTGTCGGCCTGACGCGCGAGCGGTTGAGCGAGTTGAAGCGAGTCGGGCTGGATCACATTCAGCTATCGTTTCAAGACTCGACGCGCGAGATGAACGACTTCCTGTCGCACACCCGAACGTTCGAGCTGAAGAAACGCTGTGCGGAGTGGATCAAATCGCACGGGTACCCGATGGTGGTGAACTGTGTGATCCACCGGCTCAACATCGATCACCTCGACACCATCATCGACATGGCCGTGCGCATGGGCGCGGATTATCTGGAGCTGGCGAACACTCAATACTATTCGTGGGCCCATTTGAACCGAGACCATCTGTTGCCTTCGCGTGAGCAGTTGCAGCGGGCGGAGCAGACGATGCTGCAGTGGCGCGAGCGGATGAAGGGCAAGATGAGGATTCTGTTCGTCGTGCCGGATTATTACGAGCAGCGACCGAAGCGATGCGTGAATGGGTGGGGCACGACGCTCGCGACCATCGCGCCCGATGGCACGGCGCTGCCTTGTCACACGGCGAGGATGTTGCCGGGGTTGAGCTTTCCAAATGTTCGCGAGCGGAGCATGCGCGAGATTTGGTTCGAGTCCGAGGGGTTCAATCGATTTCGCGGACAGGGATGGATGAAGGAGCCATGCGCGAGCTGTGAGGAGCGGGAGAAGGATCTCGGCGGGTGTCGCTGTCAGGCGTATTTGCTGGCGCATGATCCGGCGGCGGCGGATCCGGTGTGCTCAAAGAGCCCGCATCATGGAGTGGTCGAGGCAATCGTCGAACGAGCGCAACAGGATCGCGTGCCGGAGAAGCCGCTTGTGTTTCGTCGGCGGGAGAATTCTCGGGCGCTGAGCTGAGCTCGGAGTTGAGAGGCGTTGGTGGTTTGCGTCGACGGGAGCGACCTACCTCCGCCCGGCACCGGGCACGGCCGGAGCGCTAGCGCTCCTATACCGCACGTCCATGATGAGCCCTGCTGTTGCGGTCCCGTCCCTGTACCGCAAAGCTGCCGGGCGGAGGTAGGTCGCTCCCGCCGCCGCCGAAGCGTCACAGCGGCGTCGCGCGTGACTCGGCTCCGACCACCAACCGTTAGTTGTGAGTTTGAGGCTGATCGATGTCGCAACGGCAGTTGCGGCCGCGCTAGAGCGCGGCCGCTCTGGTGACGTTGTAGCCGTGATTTCGGGGCGGTGGCTGTCGGGGGTCTCGGGAAGTTCGCAAGCACGGTGACTCGGCCGCCGCCGCCATTCGAGCAAACCGTTGCACGCTGGCAGTACAACCGACGCCGCGCGTTGCAGCTCGCAGCGCGTCAGCGCGTTAAGGGCGAGCGACACCGCCGGTGAAACGTCCACTGACCAAATCATGCGGCAGCCATCGACGCAAAGCCCGCCAACAGTAAAGACGCTCGCGAGTTTCCCGAGCCCCCCGACAGCCATCGCCGAGCTACCGACGCTCTTATCTCCGCCGGAATGAGGCTCAGCGTTTCGTGTCGCCAGCAAATGAGAATTTCACGCCAAGCCAGTAGCTCCGAGGCGCGCCGGGGGCGAGGAAGGTGGAGCCGAGCAGGGGGCGCTCGCCATCGACGATTGGACCGTTGAAGGGGCGAGCCACGAACTCTCCATTCGCGTTGAATCCGGTCGATCCGAGCTGCGCTGCTGTGTAGTACTCCCGATCGAGCAGGTTGTTGACCTGCGCGAACAGTTGCAGTGCTTGCATCGGTCGATACTCCACGCCCAGGTTCAGCACCGTGTACCCACCGATCTCACCCGGCCCAACATAGTACGGTGCCTCCGCCTGGTGCTGGTTGTTCTCGTTGCCTCGCGCGTATGAGCTGCCGATGTTGATCACGTCGAGGTTCATTGAAACCTGCTCTGTGACATCCCAGGCTGCGAACGCTTTGAGAATGTGTCGCGGAATGAGGGGGATGCGGTCACCGGGCTCCACGTCGATGGTGCCCTCGAAGCCGGGACCCTCTTCGTTGGAGCTGTTGCCTTCGCCCAGCAGTTCTTCGTTGCTGCGATAGGTCGCATCCAAATAGGTGTAGTTGGCCCCGACGTACAGTGGGCCGAACTGGCTGTTGGCGCTCAGCTCGACGCCCTGGCGGCGCGTCTTGCCGAAGTTCTTGAAGTAGCCGAAGCCGGAGGTGTCGTCGGCGACAAAAAGGATGTCGTCGCGATTGTCGGCGCGGAACACGCCGATGTTCCAGGCGAGGCGCTTGGCCAGTTGGCCGCGGGCGCCGACTTCGACGGTGCGTGTGACGACTTGGTCGAGCGGTGGGTCGCCGGCCATCGCATTCGGCAGGCGGCAGGGGTTCTCGGGATCGGCGCATCCCAGTTCGATGGAGGAAGGGGCGCGGCTGCCTTCGCTGTAGCCCACGTAGCCGGAGAACGCTTCGCTCGGATTGAATGTGACGCCCAGCGCCGGATTGAAGCGGCTGAAGTGATGCTTCGCGGTGAGCGAGCCGGGTTCGCCGGCTTCGGTGATGTTGTCCAGGTTGTCGACCGTCGTGCGGTCATAGCGTCCCGACAAGGTGAGTTGCACGAGTCGCGACAGCTCGAGGGTATCGGTGAAGTAGGCGCTGCTGGTCGTCGTGTCGCCATTGAGGTCGACGCGCGAGTCGAAGGCATTCTCCGAATCCTGAGTGCCGTCGGCGAAGGCACCCGGGCCTTCTACTGTTTGAATGCTGCGGTCGGGCAGCAAGTAGCCGAACTGCGAGGACTGGGTGAACGTCGCCTTGCTCTTCAGGCCAGACACGCCGACGATGAGCTGATTGTTCAACGATGCCAACGGTGCCGTGAATGCCAGCTGCACCGACGCGCCGGCGTCGTGCTGCTGGGTGCGAGTTCGGTTGGCCAGGCCGTTGCACTTTTCGTTCGGCTCTTCATTGGTCAGCGCGTTGGCGATGCAGCGCCAGAACGGGAAGGGCGTGTTGGCTTGGGTTTCGCCGCTCACGGGAAAGCCGGTGTATCCCGCGTCTGCAAGCGCGGCGAGTTCACCGGCGCTAGGTTGATACAACGACTCGCCGAGCGAGTCGTCGTTGATGTCGCCGTTGAAGGTTCGGGTATCGATGTTGCGATAGTGGGCGTTGCCGGACAGCGCGATCGTTTCGGTCAACTTGTGCGTGACCACCAGATTGATCAGATACGCCTCGTTCTTGGTCTGGTCGGGCTTGGTGTAGACACTCTTGTAATCTGCGTTCAGCAATTGCACGTCTTGCAAGCCGTTACCCGTCAGGTCCGTGTCGGCGTACGCGGCGCTGAGCGAGACGTCCGTGGCATTGTTGCGCCAGCCGAGCTTGCCGAAGAACTGGCGGGCCTTGGTTGGTGAGTCATCGCGCCAGCCGTCGTCGCGCAACTCATTGCCGGTCGCGAACCAATGCAAGCCGTTGTTGGAATGAGAGGCGGCACTTGCTGCAATCCGCCGGCGACTATCCGAGCCGTAGTTCAACTCGACGCCGTAGCCCGGGTAATTGAAGCCATCTTTGGTCTGCAGCGCCAATGCGCCGCCGAGCGTATTCTCGCCAAAGACGGGATTCGAGCCGGGGATGAGCGTCATGCCGGCCAGTGCTTCTTTGGGTATCAGATCCCAGCTCACCACGTCGCCGAACGGCTGATTGAGTCGCATGCCATCCAGGTAGATCGACAGGCCCTGCGGCGTGCCGAGCAGGGGCGAAGCGGTGAAGCCGCGGTAGTTCACGTCGGGCTGCAGCGCGTTGTTCTGGATGTCATTGATGTACACGCTGCCCACGCGCCGGTTCATGTACGCCGTGAGATCCAACGCGTGCGAGTCGTCGATCTGACGAGAACTCGCTGTTTGCACGGGCGCTGCGACGCGGTTGCGATCGACTTGCGAGCCGATCAATGGCGTGACGCCAATGACCGTGACTGTATCGATGATGTCGTCCGCCTGCGCTGCGGCCGTCAGAAAGGTGAGCGCTGACAAAGCGGCCGTGCCAATCGTTGCCGTACGCATCCCCAGACTCCTTTCCCATCCTTGGGTGTTGTTAGTTCAGCTGCCGCGCGAGTGCTGCAATGGGATGTCCAGTCGCTTGCAACGGCGATACAGAGTGTTTCTGCTCACGCCCAGCCGTTCTGCCGCGCGCGACATGTTGCCTTCGCATTCACGGATACATTGAATCAGCTCGCTGCGCTCGATCGAGGGCGGCACCTCGCAGCCATCCTCGCGGCGACTCTGGCACAGTCGCACCTCACTGGGCAGATCGACCATCCGTATTACGTCGCTGTCACAGATCGCGAGAATGGTCCGGATCACGTTGCGCAGCTCGCGCACGTTGCCGGGCCAGCTGTAGTCGAGCAGTCGCTGAAACGCGTCTACCTCGATCGAGACCGGGCGGCCATCGCAGCTTTCGGTGGCGAGGAATTCGCGGATCAGCCGTTCCTTGTCGGTTCGCTGCGCCAGCGGCGGCAGCTCGATGGTGATGCCGTTGAGCCGGTAATAGAGATCTTCACGAAAGGCACCGCGCGCGATCATGGCTCGCAGGTTCTGGTGCGAGGCGCACATTACGCGCAGGTCGACCTTGATCGGCGTCTCCGTTCCCAACGGCATGACCTCCTGCTCCTCCAGCACACGCAACAGACGCGTCTGCAAGCCCAGCTGCATGTCGCCGATTTCATCGAGGAACAGTGTGCCCCCGGACGACTGCAGGATCTTGCCCTTCATGCCCCCTTTGCGGGCCCCGGTGAACGCGCCGGCCGTGTAGCCGAACAACTCGCTTTCGATGAGTGTTTCGGGAATGGCGGCACAGTTCAGGGCCACGAAGGAGCGCGTGGCGCGATCGCTTGCAGCATGCAAGGCGCGTGCAAACATTTCTTTGCCGGCGCCGGTCGGGCCCTGGATCATGACCGGCACGCGCGCGCTCGCGATGCGCCGGGCACTCCTTATATTACGAGCCATCTGCGGGTCGTCGCCCGCAAGGTCCTCGAGCGACAGGGCGGTCTTGCGGGTGACCGCAGTCGAAAGTTGCAAGATCTCTCGTGAGGGCGGCGGGGCCGAGAGCGAGCTCGTGGACGTCGCATCCTGATCCAGGCTCAGGAAGAAATGTCGACCGAACAGCACATCGCGGACCGGGCGCAATGACAGCTGGGTTCGGCTCGACGGCTCGATCAGCTCTCTGGGGTTCACGTCGAAGATTTCATCGATGCCGCGTCCGATCAGCGTCTCGCGACTTCTCGCTCGCAACAGCCACAGTGCAGTCTCGTCGACCGCGACCACTTTGCCGTCGCGGGCGACGGCAATCGCGCCGCTGTGCTGCAGGTTCACGAACTCGGGGCGCGCATGGAAGCGGAACACGGTTTCGCCCTGGAACTGCTGCAGGAACAGGCATTTTTCGATCAGCTGTGCCGACAGACTCACCAGCGCCATGGTGTGCGCGAGACTGGCTCGGGTGTCGCGCGCGTTCAGCGTCGATGCATCCAAGACTGCAAGCAGCTGACCTGAGGCATCGCGAATCGGCGCACCCGAACAGGACAGGCCGATGTGGCAGGCGCGAAAATGTTCTTCGCGATACACGATGACAGGGCGATTCTCCGCAATGCACGTGCCGATACCGTTGGTGCCTTCCTGGCGTTCGCTCCAGTCGGCGCCGACCCTCAGGCCGGCGGAGCGGAACACATCGATGAGTGTGGAGTCGGTTTTCTCGTACAGCACGATGCCGCTCGCATCGGTGAGCACCAGCGCATATCCCGAGCCTGCAATGTGCTCGTATAGCCAGTCGATTTCGGCAGCAGCGATTTGCAACAGATCGGCATGCTGCACCAGGCGCTCGGCGAGCGCGGCGGAATCGATCATGGTGGGCGCGGAGGTGCGTCGCCCTGGATCGATGGAGTAATCGATGGCGCAACGCCGCCATGAGCCGGCAATCGCCGGATGTAACGTTAAAGGTGGACCGATCGCCAGCGCCCGGGTCTGTCCAGACTGAGGCGCGCGAATGAATTCAAGCACATTGCCCGCATGCACTGCAGTGGCGTCCATGAATTCTCCTGGCTCATCCTGATGCGGCGGTGTGTCAACTGTCCCGTGACAGTGTCACGGTCTGTATCGCCCCTGACACACTCGCCCGCGGATTGATTTGTCCCGCCGCATCCATTGCGGCGTCGTAGCTGTCAGCATTGTTGAGTTTAACCAAGATAAGCACCGCTGGCATACGGCGTGCTAAATCAGTTCGTTAATAAATTAATGGAGGGACGATCATGAAGCATGTAGCGCTGCGGCCACTAGTGTTGCTGATCGCATGCGGTGTATGCGGATACGTATTCGAGGTCGCCGCAGCCTCCAGCAATGCAGCGACTTGCGCGCGCCTATGTTTTTTNCCAATGAGGATGGCGAGTCGGTATCGGTGCTGGATACCGCAAGCAACACCAAGATCGCTACGATCGATGTTGGTAAACGGCCGCGCGGCATGAAGTTGTCGCAGGATGGCGCACGCTTGTTCGTGGCCGTGAGTGGCCTGCCGAAATGTCCGCCATCGGTGCCCGATGAGGAATGCGCCAAGCTCGAGCGCGATCTGAAGGCCGACGGCATCGCCATCGTGGACACAGCGAAACACAAAGTAATCAAGGTGCTGGCCGCCGGCTCCGATCCGGAGCAGTTCGCGATGAGCAGTGACGGCAAGCGACTGTATGTGGCGAATGAAGATGTCGGCACGCTTTCGGTGGTGGATGTGGAGGCGGGCAAAGTCATCGCGCGCATCAAGGTCGGGCTGGAGCCCGAAGGTGTTGCTTTGACGCCGAATGGGCGCCGGGTGCTGGTCACGAACGAGGCCGGCAGCTCGGTCACGGTCATCGATACCGAAACATTGCAAGTGATAAAGACGACACCCGTGGGTCAGCGGCCGCGAGACATGGATTTCAGTCCCGACGGCGACACTGCATACGTTTCTGGCGAGATGGATGCCTCGTTGAATCGTATGAGTGTCACGGGTAACGCTCCAGTGCAACGCCTGTTACAACTTGGCGAACAGGCGCGACCGATGGCCGTCATCCTGGATTCTGAGCATAACCGCTTGTATTTGAGCACCGGACGCGGTGGCACAGTCGCAGTCGTGGATATGACGGAAGCGCCACGCGCGGCCAAGCTCATCAAGGAAGTGCCGGTGGGCAAGCGCCCGTGGGGCATGGCGCTGTCCGCCGATGGCCGGTACCTGTACACAGCGAATGGACCCTCGAACGATGTCAGCGTCATCGATACGAAAACACTGGCCGAAGTGAAACGAATTCCGGTCGGACAGTCGCCTTGGGGCATCGTGCTGGGGCCAGTGCCGCCCTGATCTGCTTACGACTTGATCAGCCCGCACTGACGCTGCGACAGTTTTTCCAGCTCGCGAAAGCGCTTGGCGGCCGAGCGAGCTTGGTCGGTATCGCGGAAGATCGCACCGCCTTCGCCAGGCAAGCCGGAATAGCGGGCGAAGGTGATCGCCGTGACAAACTCGTCGTAGGTCAGCACATCGGCGATGCGATCGATGGTGCACGAACACTGATACACGTTCGCCAGGCTGTCATCGTGGTTCGCGATGCACTCATTTACATACTCGACGCGCGCCTGCGTCGGATAGTTGTGTACTGGTCCTTCCTCCTCGGCGGCTTGGGTCGCGTTGCCGAATATTACCAATGCGGTTGTGATGAATCCGAGAGTGGATTGCTGGCACAGGCGTTGCATCGTCATGTTCGCCTCGCGGAGGTGGATTGAAGTTGGTGTCGAGCATGTGTCCAGCATGATTGTGCACGCTGCGCGCCAATGGCCATCAACAAAAAATTTCGGTCAGTCTCGGGGGATTGAACATGAAACGTCAGCAATGCTGGGTCCTGCTGGTGGCTGCCTCGTCCACCGTCACCATGGCTTCGGCCGCGGACCTCGAAACTTCTGCCAGCAAGTCGTCCAACTGGGCGATGCAAGCAGGTGACTACGCCAATCAAAGATACAGTGAGTTGAAGCAGATCAACGCCAGCAACGTTGGTCGCATGCAGGTGGCATGGACGATGTCCACCGGTGTGTTGCGCGGCCATGAGGGATCGCCGCTGGTGATTGGCGACACGATGTACATTCACACGCCGTTCCCGAACAACGTGTACGCGGTGAATCTGAAGGACCAATCCTACAAATGGAAGTATGAGCCCAAGCAGGACACGTCGGTCGTGCCGGTCATGTGTTGTGACACGGTGAACCGCGGTCTGGCGTACGGCGACGGCAAGATCTTGCTGCAGCAAGCGGATACGACGCTGGTCGCGCTGGATGCCAACTCCGGCAAGTTGCTGTGGTCCGCCAAGAACGGCGATCCGAAGATCGGTGAGACCAACACCAACGCGCCGCACGTATTCAAGGATACGGTCATCACCGGCATCTCCGGCGGTGAGTTCGGTGTACGCGGCCGCTTGATCGCGTATGACCTGGCCACCGGCAAGAAGAAATGGACGGCGTGGAGCACCGGTCCGGATAAAGACCTGCTGGTCGATCCGACCAAGACCATGACCTGGACCAACGGCAAGATGGCACCGGTCGGCACCGACTCCTCGATCAAGACCTGGAAGGGCGATCAATGGAAGCTCGGCGGCGGCACGACCTGGGGCTGGTTCTCGTACGATCCGAAATTGAATCTGGTCTACTACGGCACCGGCAATCCGGGCACGTGGAATCCGTCACAGCGGCCCGGCGACAATAAGTGGTCGATGACCATCTTTGCGCGCGATCTGAACACCGGCATGGCCAAGTGGGCCTTCCAGATGACGCCGCACGACGAATGGGACTACGACGGCGTCAACGAGATGGTGCTGTTCACTGCGAATATCGGGGGCAAGCAGATACCGGCGCTGGTGCACTTCGACCGCAACGGATTCGCCTATACCTTGAATCGCGATACTGGCGAGCTGCTGGTCGCGCAGAAATACGACCCGACCGTAAATTGGGCAACCAAGATCGACATGAAGACCGGCCGGCCGGTCGTCGATAAGAAATATTCGCCGGCGACCACGGGGCCGGACGTGAATGTGAAGGACATTTGCCCGGCCGCGCTCGGTACCAAGGACCAGCAGCCTGCCAGCTACGATCGCAAGAGCGGTCTGCTCATGGTGCCGACCAATCACGTCTGCATGACGTATGAGCCTTTCCAAGTCGAGTACACGGCAGGACAGCCGTATGTGGGCGCGACGTTGACCATGTATCCGACGCCGAACAGTCACGGCGGCATGGGCAACTTCATCGCGTGGGATCCGAACCAGGGCAAGATCGTCTGGTCGAAGCCGGAGCGCTTCTCGGTCTGGTCGGGTGCGCTGTCCACAGCAGGCGACGTGGTGTTCTACGGCACGCTGGAAGGTTATATCAAGGCAGTCTCGCCAAAGGACGGCAAGGAGCTGTGGAAGTTCAAGACCCCGTCCGGAATCATCGGCAACGTGTTCACTTATGAGTACGGCGGCAAGCAGTACGTCGGCGTGTACTCGGGCATCGGCGGCTGGGCCGGCATCGGCATGGCCGCGGGTCTGACCGAATCCACCGAAGGCCTGGGCGCGGTGGGCGGTTACAAGGATCTGGCGAAGTACACGACGCTCGGCGGCTCGTTGTTCATCTTCGGCCTGCCGGAGAGCGGCGGCTCGGCCACCACGGCGGCGAAGTGAGCTCACTGCCAATGAGCTCAGAGAAAGCGAGGACGGCGAAGTGGTTGATCGGGTTTCTGGCTTTGAGCATCGCGGCGGTGTGCACGAGTGCCAACGACGCACCCGCCGGCGGTGCCCCCTATCAGGTCAAGGATGGCAACAAGGTCGATCCGAAAACCTTGAATGGCTGGAAGACGTGGCGCGCGCTCGCTTGCGAGCGCTGCCACGGCGATCAGCAGCAGGGTCTGGTCGGACCGTCGCTGATCGAGTCCTTGAAGCATCTGAGCAAGGAAGACTTTCACACCACCGTCATGAACGGGCGCCCCGAGAAGGGCATGCCGCCATTCAGCGGTAGCGCCATGGTGAACCAGAATTGGGAAGGTCTGTACGCGTACTTGAAAGGTCGCTCCGATGGCAAGATCAAGCCCGGTCATGTGTATCCCATGGACTAGATTGCGCGTGGGCGCGACCGGGCTGTTCTGTCTTCTGCTGACATTCGTGACGGTGGATGCAGCGGCGGTCGATCAGCCCGCAACCGCAACGTCGCTGCGCGTCTGCGCCGATCCGGACAACCTGCCGTTGTCCAATCAGCGCGGCGAGGGCTACGAGAACAAGATCGCGGAAGCGCTGGCCAGCGATCTGGGCCGGCGCGTCGAATACACGTTCTTTCCACAGCGGATGGGCTTCGTCCGCAACACGTTGCGTTTGCGCGATGAGGCCACCAAAGAATACAAGTGCGATGTGATCATCGGGGTGCCCAAAGGCTACGACCAGACTGCCACCACGCGGCCGTATATGCATTCCACGTATGCGCTGCTGATCGCGGATCCAGCCAAGCACGCCAGTATCCACACCGCGGCGGATCTGTTGAAACTGCCGCGTGACCAATTGTCGGCACTGCGCATCGGAGTATTCGGGCGCTCGCCCGGCACGGACTGGTTGCTACGCAATGGCATGATCGATCAAGCCGTCGTGTACGCGCCGCAGAGCGGCGATGTTCACGAGAATCCAGCAAGTATCGTCGAGCACGATCTGAACGATCGGAAGATCGACGTCGCAATTCTGTGGGGGCCCATGGCGGGTTATCTGGTGCAGCGACACACGGCGTCGTCCCAGGCAGCGCCTGAGTGGCGCGCCGTGCCTTTTTTACCGGATCCGCAGATTCGCTTCGATTACGAGATCGCTATGGGCGTGCGCTTTGGCGAAAAACAATGGCAGAGCGAACTGGACAATTGGATCGACACAAATCAGGGCAGGATCACCAAGATCCTGCTCAGTTTTCGAGTGCCGCTGCTCGATGCCAGCGGCAACGTCATGAAATGAGCCCGCCCCGGGAGCATGTATGAAAGTCAAAGCCGCAGTTGCATATGCCGCAGGCAAGCCGCTCGAAGTCACCACGGTGGATCTGGACGGGCCGCGCGCCGGCGAGGTGCTGGTCGAGATCAAGGCCACCGGCATCTGTCACACCGATGAGTTCACCCGCTCGGGTGCGGATCCGGAAGGTTTGTTTCCAGTGATTTTCGGCCACGAGGGCGCCGGTGTCGTGGTCGATGTCGGGCCTGGCGTGCAGTCGGTGAAGAAGGGCGATCATGTCATTCCGCTGTACACGCCCGAGTGCCGTCAGTGCAAATCGTGCCTGTCACGCAAGACCAATCTGTGCACGCAGATTCGCGCCACGCAGGGCAAAGGCGTGATGCCCGATGGCACCAGCCGCTTCTCGATCGGCAAAGAGATGCTGCATCACTATATGGGGTGCTCGACCTTCGCGAACTTCACCGTGCTGCCCGAGATTGCAGTGGCGAAGATTCGCGAGGACGCACCGTTCGACAAGGTTTGTTACATCGGCTGCGGCGTCACGACCGGGGTCGGGGCCGTCATCAACACGGCCAAGGTCGAGCCGGGCGCGAATGTCGTGGTGTTTGGCCTGGGCGGTATCGGCTTGAACGTGATCCAGGGCGCGCGGATGGTCGGTGCCAACAAGATCGTCGGCGTCGATATCAATCCAGGGCGCATCAAGCTCGCCGAAGAGTTCGGCATGACTCATTTCGTGAATCCGAAAGAGGTCGGCGGCGACCTGGTGGCACATCTGGTGAACATCACGGATGGTGGCGCCGACTACAGCTTCGAGTGCGTGGGCAACGTCGATCTGATGCGGCAGGCGCTGGAATGCTGCCATCGTGGCTGGGGCGTGTCCGTAATCATCGGCGTGGCGGGGGCGGGTCAGGAAATTCGCACGCGGCCGTTCCAACTGGTGACGGGCCGCGTCTGGAAGGGCTCAGCCTTCGGCGGCGCGCGTGGCCGCACCGATGTGCCGAAGATCGTCGACTGGTACATGGACGGCAAGATCAGGATCGACGAGCTGATCACGCACCAGATGCCCATCGAGCGCATCAACGATGCATTCGATCTGATGCACAAGGGCGAGTCGATTCGTAGCGTCGCGATCTTCTGAAGGCGATCGATCAACAACGTCTGGGGGAATGACCATGAGCGCTTTGAAAATTCATCCGTCGGTGGATGGCGGCGTGAAGCCCGGTAAAGCCGGCTTCGCCGGCGGCACCTTGACCTGCAAGTGCAAGGACAATCCGG
>NZ_LSRW01000016.1:0-45832 GCF_003104955.1 Steroidobacter cummioxidans
TTGGCGCTCCAGCAGCGGCTTGATCAAGTCGATCGGCAATGGAAACACACGGTCGAGGTTCGTTCGCTGGAGATATCGCTCAACGTCTGCAGATACCTCAACTGCATCGCGCGTGGCTCGGTGCCGAGCGCCTGCGCGGCCTCTACCAGCATCGCCGCCGCCTGCTTCTCGCCTTCGGCATGAATGATCTTTGCGCGCCGGGTTCGTTCCGCCTCGGCCTGTCTGGCAATGGCGCGGATCATGTTCTCATTGAGGTCCACGTGCTTGATCTCCACGGTCGCCACCTTGATGCCCCACGCATCGGTGGCGTGATCCAAGATTTGCTGGATATCCAGATTGAGCTTCTCACGCTGACTGAGTATTTCATCCAGTTCGTGCTGACCGAGCACCGAACGTAGCGTGGTCTGCGCCAGCTGGCTGGTCGCCTCGACACGATTCGCCACCTGGATCACGGCTCGGGCCGGATCCACGATGCGAAAGTAAACGACCGCGCTCACCCTTACCGAAACGTTGTCGCGCGAAATGACATCCTGCGTGGGCACATCCAGCACGACGGTGCGCAGATCCATCTTCACCATTCGCTGCACGAGCGGCAGGATGACGATGACCCCGGGACCGCGCGTCCCCGTGTAGCGTCCCAGCGTGAAAACGACGCCGCGCTCATATTCATTCAGAATACGAATCGCGCTGAAGAGCAGAAACAGCAGGATGACGGCGGGTACGATCAGGTACATAGCTCGATCCTCGTTGGTTGAACAATCATTCCTCGCCCGGCGCGACTTCCAAGGTCAACCCATCGATGCTCAACACCTTCAGGCGCGCGCCTTTCTTGATCGGCGTCCGAGTCACGGCGCGCCAGATTTCACCGCGAATGTCGACACGCCCGACGCTATCGAAATCCTCGAGCGCCACCGCATGCTCCCGCAGCAGTTGCTCGACGCCAGTGGCGACACGCGCACGCCGCGACCGCATGAACAAGCCCACGGACAGCAACATGACGATCGCCGCCGTTACCGCTATGCCGCCGATGAGACCTCGCGCGATCTGAAATCCTGGAACCCGGCCCTCGAACAGCATGATGGAGCCGATCGTGAACGCGACGATGCCGCCCACGCCGAGCGCACCGAAGCTGGGCGCGAACGCTTCGGCAACAATCAAGGCAGTCCCCAAGGCGATGAGCGCGAGGCCGGCGTAGTTGACCGAGAGAATCTGAAACGCGTACAGCGCCAACAGCAGACACACGGCGCCAACCACCCCTGGTGCGAAGCCGCCGGGATTGAAGCCTTCCAGGAGTAGTCCGTAAATGCCGGCGAGCATCAGCAAATACGCGACGTTCGGATTGGTAACGATGCTCAGCAGCTTGGTGCGCCAATCGGCGGTGAATTCCTCGGTCACGATGCCTTGCGTCGCCAGCTGCACGACGCCATAGCGAGTTTTCACCTTGCGGCCATCGAGCTGATGCAACAAATCCGGCAGGTCGGTCGCGACGATATCGATGACTTTTTTCTCCAGCGCGACTCGCGCCGTGAGACTCACTGCGTGCCGCACGGCCGCCTCACCCCAATCGGCATTACGACCACGCAACTCCGCCAGCCCGCGAATGAACGACACGGCATCGTTCACTGCCTTGCGCTCCTCAGCCCCCTCGGGCTCATCCCTCGGCTGTTCGTTCTTGTTTTTGTCGCGCGGGCGCTCGTCTTTGGACGGCTGAGGACCTCCAATCCGAATCGGTGTCGCCGCACCGAGATTCGTGGCCGGAGCCATTGCGGCAACGTGACTGGCGTACAGCAGATAAGTACCGGCACTGGCCGCGCGCGCACCGGAAGGCGCGACATAGATAACCACAGGCACTGACGACGCGAGTATGGCCTGGATCATTTCGCGCATGGCGGAATCGAGACCGCCCGGCGTATCCATCTCCAGCACCACGAGCTGTGCGTTGCGCTCCTGCGCACGTTGCAGGGCCTGCAGGAAGAAACTGCTGGTCGCTGGCCCGATCGCATCGCGGATTTCCAAATGCAGCAGCGTGGGCTGCCGCTGCTCCGGAGAACTGGGCTGCTGCCCCGTCCAAGCCGCACTCATCCATGCCAGCAGGGGCAACAGCGACAACAGCACCCTTGCACCGACGAACACTTCCCGGTGGGGAGATTTCGCGTGGGCCACAAGGACCTCCTCGGCGCCCGTCGTTCGGTGCGGACCTGAAGAGCATCTTGTGCGTGGGGCGCCCCAGGAAGGATTCTTCAGAGGCGCCGCTTGTTCCCGATAGGGCGAGGGAAAGGAGCTGACAGCCCGGACCTGGCATCCCGGGCTGAACGAGCGCGCGCGGAGTGTGTACTAGCCGGCTGCGCGACGCTGAACGTGCACGCCAGCCGTGTCGAAGGCGCCCTGGTAGGCGACCGAGAAATCATCGAACGCGGTGAGCGCGACGTCGAGACTGGCGCCTTCCGGCAGCTCGAAAGAATCGAAGCCACAGCGCGCCATATAGAACAATTGATCGCGCTGGATTTTGCCCACCGCACGCAGCTCGCCAGTGAACTTGTAACGCGAGCGAAGCAGCGCCGCCTGGCTGTAGCCACGACCTTCTGCCAGGCCGCCGAATTCGATTGCGACCAGACCGATGCGAGTGAAATCGTTCTTCAGCTCGGCCACCGGGTCGGTGGGCCCGAGGCGCACACCGAGACGGCCGTCCCACAGCCACCACTGCTCGCGCTCCGCCTTCCAGCGGGCGAACGGCAGGATCAGCGCGCGTTCGCGGCCGACCGGGTCCTCGTCGGCGTAACGCCACTCATCGACGACGACTTCACGCTGCTTGATTAGCTGGCGCATAAACTCTGGCCTTGAACGGAGCGACGCCGATGCGACGGAAGGTGTCGAGGAAACGTTCCTCTTCCTGCCGGTGCTCGACAAAAACATTGATGATGCGTTCGATGGTCTCGGCCACGTCGTTGTGCGCGACGGACGGCCCGATCACCTTGCCCAGCGATGCGTCCTGACCGCCGGTCGAGCCGCCGAGCGTGATCTGATACCACTCCTCGCCGTCCTTATCGACGCCGAGCACGCCGATGTGGCCGACCGAATGATGGCCGCAGCCATTCATGCAGCCGGACATCTTCAGCTGAATCTCGCCGAGATCGTAAAGGTAATCGAGATTGTCGAAACGCTCGTTGATCTGCTCGGCGAGCGGAATCGAGCGCGCATTCGCCAGCGCGCAGAAATCGCCGCCGGGGCAGCAGATCATGTCGGTGAGCGTGCCGATGTTCGCGGTCGCGAAGTCGTGCAGCTTCAGCTGCTGCCACAGCGCGAACAGATCGCTCTGCTTGACGTGTGCGAACAGCACGTTCTGATCGTGCGTCGAACGCAGCTCGCCCAGCGAATATTGCTCGGCCAGATTGGCAACGTGATCCAACTCGTCCGCAGTGATGTCACCGGGCGGACGCTTCGGCGACTTCAGCGACACATACACGGCGCGATAGCCCGCGACCTTGTGCTTGCGCGTGTTGTACTGGTACCAGTTGCGGAATTCCTGCGGCTTGCCGGAGACCACATCCTGGTCCTGCAGCACTTCGTAGCTCTTGGGCACGAAGAACGCTTTGATGCGCTCGAAGTCGGCCGCATCGAACACCGGCGCGGTGTCTTTGGCAGCCGCGAACTCCTCTTCGACCAGCTCGCGGAACTTCGCCGGGCCGATCGCCTTCACCAGGATCTTGATGCGTGCCTTGTGAATGTTGTCGCGACGGCCTTCGAGGTTGTACACGCGCAGGATGGCTTCGAGATACGCGAGCAAATCCTTCTTCGGCAGGAACTCGCGAATCACGTGGCCGATCATCGGCGCGCGACCCAGGCCACCGCCGACCAGCACTTCGAAGCCCACTTCGCCCTGCTCGTTCTTCACCAGGTGCAGACCAACGTCATGCACGCGCGAGGCGGCACGATCGGCCGGCGAGCCGGTGACCGCGATCTTGAACTTGCGCGGCAGATACGAGAATTCGGGATGCAGCGTCGCCCACTGGCGTACGTATTCACACCACGGCCGCGGATCTTCCAGCTCATCGGCTGCGACGCCGGCGAGATGATCGGCGGTGACGTTACGAATGCAGTTACCGCTGGTCTGAATGCCGTGCAATTGCACCGTCGCGAGCAATTCCAGGATGTCCGGCACCTGCTCGAGCTTCGGCCAGTTGAACTGCATGTTCTGGCGCGTGGAGAAGTGGCCGTAGCCCTTGTCGTACTCGCGCGCGATGCGGCCGAGCATGCGAACCTGGTCGGGCCGGAGCAGGCCGTACGGAATCGAGATGCGCAGCATCGGCGCATGCTTCTGGATGTACAGGCCATTGCGCAGTCGCAGGGACTTGAAGTCGTCATCAGACAACTGGCCCGCAAGAAAACGCTGCGTCTGGTCCCGGTACTGGGCGACGCGCTGGTCCACGAGCGCTTGGTCGATCTGGTCGTACTGATACATGGTGCGGGACTGTAAAGCCGCGCCATGACGGGAGAAATTCGACTTGGATATGACCAGATGCCGGTTAGAAAGGGGTCACAGAAATCAAGAACTTAGGCGCCGGACCAAGCCCTCCTGAGCAGTCGATGCGACCAACCGGCCGTCGCGAGTGAACAGGCTGCCTCGCGCGAACCCGCGGGCACCCGACGCCGTGGGGCTATCCAGCACGTAGAGCAGCCACTCATCCGGCCGCGCCGCGCGGTGAAACCACATCGCGTGATCGATGCTGGCCATCTGCAAGTGCTCGCGGTCGTTGGTCATCCGCGCGTCCATGCTCGCCGCCCCGAGCAGGAAGTAATCCGAGGTATAGGCCAGCAGGCAATGGTGCAGAACCGGGTCGTCCGGCACCCGATCGACCAGCCGGATCCACACCTTCACCTGAGGCTCGCGCGGAATCTCAGCCAGCGGATCGGGCAGCTCCGCGGGCCGGAATTCGAACGGATGCTCGTGAATGCGAAACGGCTGCGGACGATCCGGCGCCATGCGCTTCGCTTCGGCAACGGCGGTGGCCAGATCCGGCACGGCTTCGGGAGGCGGGACCTTGGGCATGTCGGCCTGCCGATCGATGGCCGCCTCGGGACTCTGAAACGACGCCGACATGTGGAAGATCTGCGCGCCATGCTGAATGGCGACCACCCGGCGCGAGGAGAAACCGCGCCCATCCCGGCTGCGGTCCACTTCATAAATGATTGGATGCTCGGCATCGCCGGCACGCAGGAAATACGCGTGCAACGAATGCACCTCGCGCCCTTCGACGGTTGCATACGCCGCAGCCAGCGCCTGGCCCAGCACCTGCCCGCCGAACACGCGACCGCCAATGAGCTTGCGGCTCTGGCCGCGAAACAAATCGATTTCCAATCGCTCCAGTTTCAGCACCTGGAGCAGATCGGCCAGCAATGCATTCACCGCTACTGCTCTCCCGCGACGCCCAGCCGCTTTTGCATGATGGGGCTGGTGGTGGTGTATTGCAGTGGAATTTTCTTGGCGGGATTCAGATGCGCCGCGACCGCGAACGCCGCCAGTGCCGCCTCGTGGAACCCGGACAGAATCAGCTTTTTCTTGCCCGGATAGGTGTTGATGTCACCGACCGCGAAGATGCCCGGAATGTTGGTCTGGAATTTCTCGGTGTCGACCTGGATGGCGCGCTTGTCGAGCCCCAGTCCCCATTCGGCGATCGGCCCCAGCTTCGGATGCAACCCGAAGAACACCAACGCGCGCTCTGCGTGCAGCTCTTCGATCGCACCATCGCTCTTCTTCACGCGCACGCCTTTGAACTCGCTGCCCTCGGTGATGAGCGAGTGCGCGATCGCTTCCACATAGCGCATGCTTCCCGAACTGACGAGGTCGCGCATCTTCGCGACCGACGCCGGCGCCGCGCGAAAATCCGGGCGACGATGCACTAGCGTGAGGCTACGCGCCTTGCCCGCCAGTTCCAGCGTCCAGTCGAGCGCGGAATCGCCGCCGCCGAAGATGACCAGGTGCTTGCCGGTGAGCTCCGCCGAGCTGGTCACTTTGTAATGAATGTTCGTGCCTTCGAACGCGTCGACGCCTTCGCAGCCAAGGCGACGCGGCTGGAACGAGCCCAGGCCGCCGGCAACGATCACGGTCTTGGCGTGAAAGCGCGTATCGAGCGACGTGCGCAACAGGAATGTATGGTCGGGCAGCACCTGCAGCTCGGTGACTTCCTGCCCCAGATGGAACTGCGCATTGAACGGCTTGGCCTGCTGTAACAATCGATCGACCAATTCCTGCGCGCCGCACACAGGCAGTGCGGGGATGTCGTAGATCGGCTTTTCCGGATACAGCTCGCTGCACTGACCGCCGGGGTGTTTGAGCGAATCGATGATGTGGGCGCGAATGCCCAGCAGGCCCAGCTCGAAAATCTGGAACAGGCCGCACGGTCCCGCACCGACGATGACTGCATCCGCCTGGATGGCGCCGTCGACACCGGCGGTTGTCGCGTTATCACTCACATTGGTGCTCAAAACTGCTCTCCCGCATCGCTCGAGGAAGGGTCGTTGCAGGATTCTACACAAGCATCCTGCGACGGCTTTGTCAGGTGCGAGTCAGCGCATTGTCAGCGAGCGGTAACAGCGTTGGCACTTCCTGACGCTCGCGCGCGACAAATCGCCACTCACGCTCGACGAGCTGCATTGTCCATGACCGCCGGGCCGTGAAAGAATCGACCGACTGATCCCAGCTCGCGTCAGGAAGATAGCTATGCGCCTGAATGTAAACGGCAAAGAAGTCGCAGTGAACGACGCCGACGAGACCACTCCACTGCTCTGGGTGCTCCGCGACCACCTCGGGTTGGTGGGCACCAAATACGGCTGCGGTGTCGCACAGTGCGGAGCCTGCACCGTGCATCTCAATGGCGCACCGGTGCGCTCTTGTTCCATTCCGGTGAGCGCGGCCGCGGGACAGCAGATCACGACGATCGAAGGCCTGGCGGGTAAAGATGGCAAGTTGACCGCGGTGCAGGCCGCCTGGATCGAGCACGATGTCGCTCAGTGCGGCTACTGTCAGGCGGGCCAGATCATGTCCGCGACCGCACTGCTGAAGAACAATCCCAAGCCCACCGATGCCGACATCGACGCCGCGATGGCTGGCAATCTGTGCCGCTGCGGCACTTACATCCGTATCCGCAAAGCCATTCACGCCGCCGCTGCCAAAGCGGGCGAAATGGTCAGCCAGAACTGATCGGAGGTCCCCATGAGCGCCGTCGAATCTTCGATTGTGTCCGCCGATGCGTACGTGCAGGAGATGCTTCGCGCCGCCGAAGCACAGTCCTCGGTCAGCAAGGTCAGCCGTCGCACGTTCCTGAAAGTCACCGGCCTGGTTGGCGGGGGACTGGTACTCGCGTTCCACGTCGGCGAGAACGGCGTCGCTCTCGCCAAAGCCAAGGCGAAGGCCGCGGACTTCGCGCCCAACGCATTCCTGCGCATTGCGTCGGAAGGCACGATCACACTGTATTCCAAGGCGCCCGAGATCGGTCAGGGCATCAAGACCGCGTTCCCGATGATCATTGCCGAAGAGCTCGATGCGGATTGGGCACACGTGCAGGTCGAACAGGCCGCGATCAATCCGGCTGTGTATGGCCGGCAGGCCGCAGGTGGCTCGCGCTCCATTCCCATGTCGTGGAATCAGCTGCGCACCGCCGGCGCCGTCGGTCGCGCGATGCTCGTCAGCGCCGCCGCGAAACAATGGAACGTGAGCGAAGCGGAGCTCACCACCGAGAACAGCACCGTCTTCCACAAAGCCAGCAATCGCAAGGCGACCTATGCCTCGCTGGCCACTGCGGCCGCTGCGTTGCCGGTGCCCGACGAGAAGACGATCAAGCTGAAGTCTCGCAGCGAATACAAGTTGCTCGGCAAGCGCATCACGGGTGTCGACAATCGCGCCATCGTCACGGGCCAGCCGTTGTTCGGCATCGATCAAGTGGTGCCGGGCATGCAGTACGCGGTATTCGTGAAATGCCCGGCCGTCGGCGGCAAGGTAGTTGAAGCGAATCTCGAAGAGATCCGCAAGCTGCCGGGCGTGACACAAGCCTTCGTTGTGAATGGCACCGGCAGGGTCTATGAAGTGATGCCGGGCGTGGCGATCCTTGCCAGGTCCACGTGGGCTGCATTCAGCGCGCGCCAGAAGTTACAAGTGAAGTGGGACGAGTCGGCTGCTTCGAAAGACAGCTGGGCGGCGTATGTCGAACAGGCAAAAAAGCTAGCCTCGCAATCGGGCCCGGATTCGCTTCGTAACACTGGCGACGTCGACCAAGTGTTCAAGGAGTCGCAGCCGATCGAAGCGTTCTACACCTATCCGTTCATCGCGCACGCGCCGCTCGAGCCGATGAACACGACCGCTGTGTTCAAGGACGGCGCGATCGAAGTCTGGTCGCCGACGCAGACGCCCGACGCCGCATTGAGAATACTGCCCGATTTGCTCGGGATTGCGCCTGAGAAAGTTACAGTGCATCAGACGCGCGTGGGTGGCGGCTTCGGCCGTCGCTTGATGAACGATTACGTGTGCGAAGCCGCTGTTATCGCCAGGCAGGCCGGCGTGCCGGTGAAGTTGCAGTGGACGCGCGAAGACGACATGCATCATGACTTCTATCGCGTCGGCGGCTTCCACTCGTTCAAGGGCGGCCTGGACAAGTCGGGCAAGCTGATCGCGTGGCAGGATCACTTCATCACTTTCACGCAGGACGGGCAGCGTCCGACCAGCGGCGGCGACATGCCGGCCGACGAGTTCCCGGCGCAGGTCCTGCCGAATGCGCGCCTCACTCAGACAAAGCTTCCCTTACAGATTCCCACCGGCCCGTGGCGCGCCCCTCGCTCCTGCTCGATCGCGTTCGCGACGCAGTCGTTCCTGCACGAATGCGCCGTGGCTGCAAAACGCGATCATTTGGAATTCCTGCTGGAAGTCATGGGCGAGCCTCGCTGGCTGCAGGAAGGCAACGAGTTCGCGTTGAATACTGGCCGCGCTGCAGCTGTCATCAAACTCGCTGCCGAGAAGGCCGGCTGGGGCAAGCCTCTGCCCAAAGGCCGCGGCCTCGGCCTGGCGTTCCACTTCAGCCACGCCGGCCACTTCGCTGAAGTCGCCGACGTGAGCGTCGACGCCAACCGCAAACTCACCATCCATCGCATCGTCGTCGCCGGCGACGTCGGCCCCATCATCAACATGAGCGGCGCCGAGAATCAAACCGAAGGCGCCGTGATCGACGGCTTCAGCGTCGCGCTCGCTCAGCAGATCGATTTCGACAACGGCCGCATCCAACAAAACAACTTCGACACCTATCCCCTGCTGCGCATGCCTCACGCGCCGAAGGTCGAGTCCTATTTCATCCAAAGCGACTTCACACCGACCGGTATCGGCGAGCCCGCGCTACCGCCCGTCGCTCCGGCAATCGCAAATGCGATCTTCGCCGCGACCGGACACCGGGTGAGGTCGATGCCGTTCACGAAGGAAGGGTATTCGGTCTAGCGCCGCCCCAGCCCCCGCTGCACGGCGAACAGCGCCGCTTGAGTACGATCCTCGAGTTTCAGCTTTGCCAGGATCGTGCTCACGTAGCCCTTCACCGTGCCTTCCGTGAGATGCAGCTCGTCGCCAATCTGTCGATTGCTCATGCCGCGGGCGATGAGATCCAGCACGCTGCGTTCGCGTTGCGTGAGTAGCGCCAGAGGATCGGCCTGGCGATTGCGAAGTTGCTCGACGAGGGAGCGTTGCGCTAACGGGTGCAGCCAGGTTTGGCCGCCGGCGACCGTGCGCAGCGCGGTGACGAAATCGGCTTTGGTGACGTCTTTCAGAATGTAACCGGCGGCGCCAGCGGCCATGATTTCGCGGACCTGGCCGTCTTCGGCGTACGAAGTCAACGCGATGACTTTCACGGAAGGTGCGGTAGCGCGGATCACGCGAATGGCATCGCTCGCGGCCATGCCGGGCATCTTCAGATCCATGAGCACGATGTTCGGATGCAAGCGACGGACTGCGTCGCACGCTTCATCGCCATTGCCCGCTTCGCCGACGATGACGAATTCCTCGCCGTCGTCGAGAAGCGCACGCAGGCCTTCGCGAACGATGCCGTGATCGTCGACCAATAGCAGCTTGATGGTGGTCGCGCTGGCGGTCATGGTGTCGTCGCCAGCAGCGGAATGCGAATACATACGGTAGTGCCTCGTCCAGACTGCGATTGAACTTCGCAGACCCCGCCGAGCGCAGCGGCGCGCTCGCTCATGGTCTGCAAGCCGATCCCTTGTTCGCGAGAATCCCCCATGACTTCGGCGCGAGCGGCGACGTCGAAGCCGCGGCCGTTGTCCTGAACACTCAATATCAACACGTCGTCGTTCACCGCGGCGCTCACGTCCAGCCGATCCGCGCCTGAATGACGAATGGCATTCGACAGCGCCTCGCGACAGATCAGATACAACCGCTCTTCCAGCGACGGCAATTGTGAGCGATAGGTCGCAAAATCCAATCGAATACTCGGCGTCTGCGGCGCCAGAATGAATGCGAATCTTTGCAGCGCCGCCGCCAGCCCCATGCGCTTGACGTCACCGACCCCGGCATTCTCGACATAGCTCACACCGGCCTCGCTGGACGGATCCGGCCGCAACTCTCGAAGCAGCGCGCGCATCTCGGCAAACGCGAGGCGCGCCAGTTCCTCGATGCGACGAGCCCGGCGCTCACCTTCCGCCGGATCACGACGCCACGCTGGCACGATCGACTGCGACATCAAGCTGATCGACGACAACGCCTGACTCACCGCGTCGTGCAGATCGCGCGCCAGACGCTGACGCTCACGCATCACCGCCGCCTGCCGAGCCTCGCGCGACAAGCTGGCGTTCTTGATGGCGACGGCCAGATGATCCGCGATGATCTGAATACTCGCGACATCGTCTTCGTCGAAAGGATTCAGGGCCTCGATGTTGATACAACCGAACACCTCGTCGCCGAGCACGATGGGCATGGCCAGCTCGCTGCGCACGTTGATGGGAATGGGCGGCGGCACGTAGCGCGGATCCTTGCGAATGTCGTTGACGATCTGCGGCATGCGCGTCAGGACCGCCGCCCCCGTGACGCCCTGGGTCAGCGGCATCCGATGCGACAGATCCACGATGTCGTCGTAATTGCCGGCATGCCCGTCGAACAACAAATATTCCTCGTCCTCGTCGCGATAGAGCAGCGGGATGACGACATTGGGATACCCCAGATGCTCGTGAATCACCTGCGCGGCGGTCGCGGCCAGCTCGTTTGCTTCCAGGCCGGCGGTGATGACGCGAGCGATATGAGCAATCAACGTCATGCGCTCGGTGCGACGCCTCTCGCGCTCGTAGCGCATGGCGTTTTGAATGGCGATCGCGGCGTGTCGCGCGAACAGCCGCAAGGTATCGAGATCGGACTCGCCGAACTTGCGAGGCGGCGGTGCGCCAATGCCGAACACGCCGAGCAACCCGCCGCCCGGTCCGGGAATCGGCACGCCAATGACGGTGTACTCGCGCATCTCGGGCAAGGAAATGTGCTGCAGCTCGCCATAGCGATCGACGATCACGGGCCGGCCCGTCGCGAGTACTTTGCCGATCAATCCTTCGCCAGGCTCGAACTCCATGCCCAGCTCGGTCAGCGGCAGCTGATGGATGGCCTCGACCTGCACCGTGTGCCGGCGCGGCACATACAAACCGATCGACCCGCCATCCGCGCCGAGCAACTCGCAGGCGCGCGTGATGATGCTGGTCAACAACGGACGCAGCTCCAGCTCGCTGGCGATCTCCTCCAGAATGGTATTGAAAGGCTCGCTCATTGCGGGCACGTCGCGGCCTTCGATTCGCAGTATTCCGGAGCTCACGGGAGGCATCTGCGGACGGGTAATGAGCGGAGTATTTGCTGGGTGCAAGCTGCGTTCAAGGGGCGCTCAGCGAGGCGGCCGATGCGGATCGAGCACCGCCGGCAGCAATGCGCCCATCAGTTTGCGCACCGCCTCTCGCTCCCGGCCCACCATCTTGCGTAACTCGTTGCCTATGATGGCATCGCCCAACGCCGCGACGGTCACAAACAAAGTCGCGGATGTCACGCGCTCGTGAATCCGGGCCGCGTCGCCTTCGGCATCGGCGCCTCGCTCGACGCTGTCGATATAGTCTCGGACCACCTCGCCAATCGGCGCCAGATGCGTGGACTCGCCGGAGAGCGCCATCCATGCGGCCAATCGGCCCGCGCCGCCGCGATCGAACGCATCGAACACGATGTCGACGAAATCCTTTACCTCGCCCTTGCCGGCACGCAGCCGCATGACGGCGGATTCGATCGTGGTCGTCAGCTCGCTGACCATCTGCCGCATCAATTCCGACTGCAGACCGGCGGCCGAGCCGAAGTGATGAATCAGATTGGTGTGGCTCATGCCCAGATCGCTGGCCACTGCCTGCAGGGTGATGGCGTCCGGGCCCTCGGCCAGCAGCAAGCGGCGCGCCGACGCCAACGCCAGAGTGCGCGCTTCCTCGGGGGTGCGCCGCACCCTGGGGACCGGCGTTTTGCCGGCATTTTTCCCCGCCGAGCGTGCTGCTTTCTTCGCCTGAGTCACTATTGACATTGCTCTCAATAAGAACTTCTAATACGCGGGCTCCGAGTCCCGCCCCCGCTCCCCACGAGTATGGTCATGCCCACCCCAGCCACCGGCACACCCGCCGACCTCACGATCACGCCGCGAGATCTGCGCCTGGATCGGAATGCGCTCAGTGCCCGATGGTGGCACGGCGGCGACCCGGTGGCGACCGCCTATTTCAATGCCCTGTCGGCCTCGTTTCCTCAAGGGGAGACTTTCTTCATCGAGGCAGTCCGCCGCTTCCGCGACCGGGTCGACGGTGGGCTGCAGGCACAGATCCAGGCTTTCATCGAGCAGGAGGCCGCACATACCCGCGAGCACGTGGTGTTCAACAAGCTCATCAAGAATGCGGGTTATGACACCACCGCGATGGATGCCGAGATGCGGCGTCGGCTCGACATCGCTCGTTCACGTCATCCGGTCGGGCAACTCGCGATCACCGTGGCGCTGGAACATTTCACCGCGATCATGGCGCACAGCCTGTTGACCGAGAAAGACCCGCTGCCCGGCGCGCCCCCTGAAGTGCTGCGACTGTGGCAATGGCATGCGATCGAGGAGGTGGAGCACAAGGCGGTCGCGTTCGACACCTATCTGGCAGTCACGCGCGAGCTGTCGGCCTTCAGGCGCTGGTCCATACGATGCCAGGTGATGGTGCTGATCAGCGTGCAGTTCTGGCACTCGAACTTTCAGCGCATGGCGGACTTCTTCCGTCAGGATGGCATCAACACGCCGCGCACCTGGTGGCGCGTGTTTACTTATTTATGCTTCAAGCCCGGCATGGTGCGCCGGATCTTTGTGCCCTATCTCAGTTTCTTCCGCCCTGGCTTCCATCCGTGGGACCACGACGATGGCGCGCTGGTCCGCGAGTTCGAGCAGCGCCTTCGCCTGGCGGAACGCCAGGGCTGAGATTCATCGCATTCAGCCAGTTTCGACAACACGAACTCACAAAAAATTCCCGGTCCTCACGACCGGAATATGCTTACTTCCTGGTTCGTCCCGCGCGGGCGCAGATTCTCACAGGCGCCTGGTGCGCACACGAGTGGGAATCGAATAACACGCTGGGAGTAAACCGAATGACTGCGATGACGGTTAATAGCTTTCCATCGATGCACAACTGGAATTCGCCGCGCGCGTGGGCGCTGGCGATCATCGTGCTATTGCATCTGGGGTTCTTTTGGGCGCTGACCAATGGGATGACGCAAAAGATCACCAGCATATTCGTGCCGGCGGCGCCGGTCCTGCTGCCGGCGCCCGAGCCGCTCCAGCCCAAACCGGTGGACGTGAAGGATCCACAGATCAAGCCGCAGAAGCTCGACCCGACCTACGTGCTGCCGCCGATCGACGTTCCGGTCGAGCCGACGTCGCGCGCGCCGATCGTAGATCCCATACCGACGCCGCCCAACAACATCATCGGTAACGGCGGTGGCGACGTGCTGCCACCGGCGCCAGTGCTCGTCGAGCCTCGCATCGATTCTCGGCGTGGCCTCAGTGAGCCGTACTATCCGGTCGACATGATCCGCAGCGGCGCCGAAGGCACCGTAGTGCTGTCGATCTATATCCTCGCGGACGGCCGCGTCGGCGAGGTGAAACTGATCAGTTCCAGCGGCTTCAGCAAGCTCGACGATTCGGCCCTGCGCGAAGCGAAGAAGTGGCGCTTCGTTCCTGGCACCAGCGATGGCAAGCCGATGGCGATGTGGAAACAGCTGCCGATAACTTTCCGTCTCAACACCAGGATGTGATGTCGATGGCAGTGCCGGCGCCCACGCGCCGGCACCGCCCTGTCACCACTGAAATGTCGGCGCGACGATTTCGAAACGCAGTCCCAGCACCACAGCGTTGCTCAGCGAACGCTGTGAGCCCGGATTGATGATGTATTGAACGTCAGGCTGCAGGACCAGCCAGTCGCTCACCGTGACTCGCCAGGTCAGCTCGAGCGCAGTCTCGTAGTCATCCACATCTTCGCTGTCGCGCAGCGCCGCTGATGTTTTGATCCAGACGGCACCGACACCAAAGCTCTGCTCTCTTCCTACCGGACGTGCGAGGTCATAGTTCAAGGCCGTCGTCAGGCTCCAGTCGTGATCGTTCACGCTCTGTTCGGCATGACCAATGCGCAGCGACGTGCGCCAGGGTCGCACTTCATCCAGCGGACCGAGACGCGAATCGGCAGAGACATACCAGCCCTGGTTGTGCGCCGAACCGGCCAGATGCTCGGTCGCCCGCGTGTAGCCCCACACACCGAAGGCGAGTTTCTCCACGCGCCCAGCGGACAGGCGCTGCAACTCCGAGATCAACAACAGGCCATCGTCATGATGTAGCTGCACGGTCGTCGCTTTCGGTCGATGCGGATCGCCCGGCACGCCGTCGAACACCCCATTGAGCCAGTGCCACTGCGGCGCCACTTGCAGATTCAGGCTCACGCCCAAGGACGTCGTCGGATAACTCGATGGACCGTGCTCGCCACTCTGACCCAACTCCTGGCCCATGCCGAACGCCCCGTTGACGTACAGGTTGCGCGGGGCACTCACGTCGAACTCCGTATTCAAATCCAGCAGACCGACGCGCACGCCGTGCTCGCCGTCGTCACCGAACTCCCATGCCGCGCCGAGTTCGAGGAATCGCGACGCCGCCGGGGCGTCGATGTTCGACACATCGAACGAGTCGCCGACGAAACGCTCCGACAGGCCTCCGCCGGCATTGCTTTGGCCGTACACAAACAGCGTCAGCCCGCGGATATCCCATAACTCCTGCATATCGAGCGTGGCCACGACATCGAGATTGGCGAGATGACGATCGCCGCGCGCCAGCCCGCCGCGCAGATTGACGAAGAAGTCGCTGGCGTACCCAGCCTCGAATTGCATGCTCGACGCAAAGTCGCCCGCCTGCGCGGACACCGCCGCACAGGTCGCGCAGACACCTGCGCTCATCAAGGTAAGGTTCTTCGAAATCTCCCAACTCATCCAGCAGCCCCGTTGGCCCGTCCCCAATCGGGCACTACATCGGCATGCGCTGGACCGGCATGACGCAATCGCATCGCTTTCAGGCTTTGCCCCACCCCCGGCTTCGTGCATCCCGGGCGCGGCAGTGACGCAGATCACAGTGTCCAATTACCAATAACACAATGTCTGTCACCCAACGGACCGTGGGCCAGCCACAACCGGCAACTCCAGCGATGACGCGGATCATCGCAATGCGGCGCTCGAACCCGCGGCCCGTCCCTTAATTCCAATCCTATTTTGGTATGGCAGGTTGCCGACGCACCGGGCAATGCATCCCGCGTTGTTCGACGTGCCGATTAAGGAGAGGGCAATGAACACGGACCCCATCGAGCTCGTAGACCTCGGCGATGCGACGGAAGAAACCAAACAGCTTTTTCCGCTCCATGTCTTTCCGGACAGTACCTGGTTCTGGGGCCTGATGCCGGATCTGGGCTGATGTCTGAAACCTGACCGTCCGGGTGCATGCGGCCGAATGCACCCGGATGTCTGGAGAAGAATATGTTTCGTTATCTCGCTTTGGCATGGAACGTCGATGCGACTCAGCAGTGCGCAGCCGCCCAGCTATTGATCGACCGATTGACCGCTCGCCCCAAACCGTGGGGACGAATCGAGCAAAGCAAGGGTCTATGCGTGCTCCACCGGAATTTCCGGCAGGGATCGCTCGATGTGCAGGCGCTGCCGGACCAGCGCGGCGTGCTGATAGGCGCATCGTTCGAGCGCTTGAACGATGTCACGGACGACTCGGCGGCGCCCCGCTTCCGCCCGACCGTGCAGCAAAGCGAGCAGATCATTGCCAGTCGCGGTCGATGGCTGGTCGAACACACGTGGGGAAATTACGTCGCGCTATTGCGAGATCCCGCGGCGAATCGCACCTGGGTGCTCAAAGATCCCACCGGCAGCCTGCCGTGCTTCGTCACCAGCTTTCATGGCGTACAGGTGATTTTTGGAGACATCGCCACTCTGGTGAGCACGCAACTATTCAAGTTCACGATCAACGAGCGCTATTTGCGCGACCGGGTGCTCCACGGCGGCGTCCTCGATCAGCGTGCACTGGATGAAGTCCAGACCATCTATCGTGGTGAATGTGTCGAGCTGGGCGGGACTGCACAGCCAAGAGTGTTCCATTGGCAGCCGCTGCACTTTGTCGAAACGAGCACGGCGATCGAAGATCCTGCCTTCGCGGCTCGCGCCATGCGCGCCACGGTGCGCTCATGCACACGCACGCTGTGCAGTGATCACGAGAGCATCCTGCATCGGCTGTCAGGCGGACTGGATTCGTCGATCATTGCGGCCTGTCTGGCCGACGCCCCCACCCCGCCACGCTTGACCTGCTACACGTATTTCACGCCCGGCGGTCGATCGGACGAGCGCCCCTGGGCGCGGCTCGCTGCCAGCAGACATCGATTGCAGCACCAAGAACACTCAGTCACCGCGGATCAAATCCCGTTGCCCAAGGTGATGAGCCTGCCGCCGTTGGTCGAGCCCACCGCGAGCCTGGGCTATTTGCTGCGAAGCTCTCTGGAACATCAGATTGCTCGCGAGCATCGAGCGACTGCCGTGTTTTGCGGCGATGGCGGCGACTCTGGTTTCTGTGGCGACACCTTCGCCTACGCCGCCTCGGAATATCTGCACCGTCACGGCCTGCGTCCTCACGCATTTCGGCTCGCGGCGCGCGTGGCTGGCTTGACGGAAGAATCGACCTGGACAGTGATGATGAAATCGCTGCGTCGCTGGCGTCGCGGCGCCGGGATGGAGCATCAGCGCAGAACGGTGATGTCTGTTTCGACGCTGGTCGATGAAGCGCTGCGTGCGAGCTACGCCGACGTCTCGAGCTTTCCACATCCGTGGCTCGCTCATCTGCAAACTGTGCCCTGGTCACTCGTCAGACGACTCGGCACGTTGCTGGCCACGCCGGAGTTCTACAACGTCGCCTCCGGCATCGACCCGCCGGAAGTGCTCGCGCCGCTTTACTCTCAACCTGCGATGGAGCTGTTCCTGCGCATTCCGGTCGATGTGCACTTTCAAGACGGTCGAGAGCGCGGCCTGGCGCGTCAAGCATTCGCGCACGACGTGCCCGCTGAAATCATTCGTCGCCACTGGAAGGATCGAGCGCCGGGTATCGCCGATCGACTGGTCGAGCGACATCGCGGATTGTTACGCGAGCTGCTGCTCGATGGTGTGCTCGTCGAAGCGCAGCTCTTGAATCGCAAGGCCGTCGAAGAAGCGTTGAGCGAGCGAGTGTCGAAGAGTGCAATCCATCCCGGCGAGTTGCTGCGTCATCTGGACGTGGAAGTCTGGGCGAGAAGCTGGCGGTCCTGTGCGCTCGACGCTCGACGTCGCGCGACTGCTTAGAATTGTTTTTCCAGACGCATGTAGTACGTGCGCTGCTTCAACTCGCTCTGTGATGAGTCGAAGCCGGCGACGTCGCCGACATCGGCAAAACCGGGCTGTTCATCGAACACGTTGGCCGCACCCACCCACAGCTTCAGCCCACCCAGGCGTGACTGGCCGCCATACAACGCACCGAGGTCCAGCGAGCCCTGCAGATCGAGCAAGGTCTGTGCGGCGATGGTTCGACCGGTGCGCACGCCGGCAACGGCATCGTCATAAGAAGGTGTGTAGCGTGCAGCCAATACAGCTCCCAGCGCACCACGCCGCCACCTCAGTGACAGGACAGCCCGCCAGTCGAGAATGGAACCCAGCTCGCTCGCCAGATCGACACGGTCGACCGGCGCCTGACCCGGCACATCGGTGGACTCGAACCGATCGAACCAGGTGGCTTGCAGCTCCGGCGTGAAGCGGCCGAGCTCGGTCAGAAAATCCGCTTTGACGGCGAGATCCACGCCGGCGGTGTCGACGCCACCGACATTGATGCGCGAAGAGTCGATGGATCGCAGTACGCCGGGTCGTCCCTCTTCAGTGGACGGATCGCGCACGATGCGGTCCCTGAACAGTGCTTCGTTGGCAAGCATCAACTGCGGTGGCACCGAGACCACGCGATTCTTCATATCGATGCGCCACCAGTCGGCCGAGACATTCCAATTCAGCGCCGAATCCGGGCTGAACACCACGCCGGCGGTAAATGATCGTGCTGTAACCGGATCCAGCTCGCCGTTTCCGCCCAGCGTCAGGGTGATGGGCGCCAGTTCGCCTCGTGCCGGATCTGTCACACGCGACGCCGTGGAAATTCGCGGCAGATACAACTCGTACAACGACGGCGGCCGAAAGCTGCTGCCGCCCGAGACACGCACGCTGAAGTCACGATGCGGTTTCCAACTCAAACCCATTTGTGAGCGCACCACGCGACCCAACTCGCTGTAGTGATCCCAACGAGTGCCGGCCGTGAGCGTCAGCTCGCGCAGACCGGGCAAGGTCTCACGCAGTCTGTCGCTGACGAGCGGGACGCGCAGTTGTGCAAACCCTGCGCTGATGTTGCGTTGGTGATCGAACGAGCCGGCAGCTCCGTTCGCAGCTCGCATCTTTTCCGAGCGCCACTCGCCGCCCAGCACCGTGGTGATGGGACCCGCGGGCAAGGACCAGACCGGGCCTTGCACGAATCCGGCGAACTGCTGACCCGCGGAACTGAACTCATTCGCGACACTCGGCAACAACAAACTGTCGAGCAATGCCTTGCTGCCCATCGGGCCGGACGAAAACGGATTCAGCGCCAGCGCCGGATCTGGATTGGCCAAGGCGCGCATCGCCGCCAACAGGTCCACTGTGTTGTCGAGAGTCGTGGTCGCCTGCTCATCGGAGCGCAGCGCCGACAGCTCCCAATTCCAACGGCCCCAATCGCCGTGCAGAGCCGCTACCCAACGCAGCCACTGCGAGTCGACGGACTGCGATTGCGACGGATATTCCGTGAGCAAACGATTGACGATCACGGTGGTACCGAAAGGATTGTATGGATTGCCCGCGCCCAAAACACTCGAGCCCGGCACCGGCATGCTCGGCAGCAGCTGCGGCGCGACGTAATAAGTGGAGTCGCGATTCACATAGAGCAACTCACCCGTCGCTGTCATTCGGTCCGTCAGTCGTGCGGTTCCGGTCGCAGTCACGGTCCGGCGCGTCGCTTCCGGAACGATGCTCGAATAACGCAGCAGACTCTCGAGATTCGGTTGCCCCGCAGTCGTGGAGAAATCGCTGCCTGCCGGCGGCACCGCCGCGATCGGCGACGACAAGCCTGGCAGGTTGCCAATCAGTGCGCTGACATTGCCCGGACTGCTGACCAGCGAGCGATGATCCCGTCCGCCATAACGACGAAAGTCCTGATCGCGCCACAGGTCCCGCTGCTCGCCGAGCAGCCCGCCGATATCGAAATAATCGAACACCACCGCGCCCTGGAATCGATCTTTGTTCAAGCCAGCGGAGAAGGTCACCCGCTCCTGCTGCGCGCCACCGTCGGCCCCGCCATAACGCAGCTCCACCGTCGGCTTGGAGACTTTGTCACGAAGCACGATATTGATGACACCGCCGATCGCATCGCTGCCATAAGCGGCCGCCCCCGAGTCGAGCAGAAACTCGATGCGCTCCACCGCGGTGACCGGAATGGTGTTCAGATCGAACGCGCTGGAAGACAGACTGTTGGCACTGGGCAAGGCCCGTCGCCCATTGATGAGAATCAGTGCCGTGTCTGGCCCCAGTCCACGCAGCTCCGCATATTGCGCCCCGCTGGATCGATAGCCTTCCGGCCGCGAGTAGGCGCTTTGCGAAAGATACCGAAGCACGTCCGGCAGGGTCGGTGCGCCCATCGCATCCAGATCGTCACGGTCCATGAGGACCACCGGCGACACCGACAAAGTCAGATCGCGGATCGGCCAGCCCAGCACCAGGATCTCCTCGGGCTCGAGCCGCGACGGATCGAAGTCGCTCGAATGCGGCAGGGTGCCGGCCGCGAGCCCGGCAGCCGACTCGAACGGCCCGGCGGACTCCGGCCTGGGCTCGACCGAGACCATGGTGTCCTCGATCCAGCGCGAGCCGAGCTGCGATGCGCGCAAGATCACTCGCAATACTTCATCGACCGTCAGCCAGCCCTTCACCGGCCCGACCAGACTGCGCTCCTCCACATCGTCGGAGCTCAGGTATGCCACCACCAGACCGTCGGCCTGACGACTCAGTTCATGCAGCGCCATGAGCCGCGTCGTGCGCGGAATATCGAATTCATATTGTCGCGAGCGCGCTTGATCCGCGGCCGGGGTCGAGAACGCGAGCATCAACAGCAGCGCTCCCAGCAAGCGCCCCGCTTCCCCACTCACACTCCGGCCGCGACATAATTGAGTCATTGCTGGATGGGTCGCCCGAACCGATCCGCCGGTCGTTATTTGCATCCGATATTGGGATAGCACTGTCAGTCGTGCAACCTGAATTTTGGCCCTAACGTTTCTTTTGCCGATGCGCCGGGTCCGATGCGAAGATGTCGGGGCGCAACAATCTAAAAATTTGTTTATGCCCCAATCTGCACTCGCATTCGCTCTCGCCAACCTGCCCACGCCGGGTCTGCTGCTCGATCAGCAACGCATGGATCGAAACATTGCGCGACTGAAACTGCATCTGCGCGAGCTCGGCGTCGGTCTGCGGCCGCATCTGAAAACTGCCAAATCGATCGACGTCGCGCGACGCTTGCTGAGCACGCCCGCCGGGCCCGCGACAGTGTCGACTTTGAAAGAGGCCGAAGAGTTTGCTGCCGCGGGGGTGCGCGATATCTTGTATGCAGTCGGCATCGCGCCCGCCAAGCTGGACCGAGCAATCGCGTTGCGCAAGCGCGGCGTGGACCTGTCCATCGTCGTCGACAACCTGGAGCAGGCAACGGCAGTGGCCGCAAAGTGCCGTGAGCTCAGCATTCAGATTCCGACACTGATCGAAATCGATTCCGACGGCCACCGCGCCGGTATACAACCGGGCGATCCTCTGCTCGTTGAGATCGCCCGCACCCTGCAAGCAGGCGGAGCCGATCCACGAGGCGTCATGACTCACGCCGGCGGTTCTTATGATGCGCGTAGCGAAGCACAACTCGTGGCGGCGGCCGAACAGGAGCGAGCTGCCGCAGTCCGATGTGCCGAACAATTGCGGGCTGCGGGCTTCGCAGCACCCGTGGTGAGCGTGGGCTCGACTCCGACCGCCCACTTCGCCCGCGACCTGACAGGTGTCACCGAAGTGCGCGCCGGGGTCTTTGTGTTCTTCGATCTGGTGATGGCCGGCATCGGCGTCTGCTCCGTGGACGACATTGCCATCAGCGTGCTGGCCAGCGTCATCGGTCATCAGCCGAGCAAACATCAGATCCTGGTCGACGCCGGCTGGATGGCCATGTCGCGCGACCGCGGCACTGCCAGTCAACCGGTAGATCAGTATTACGGGCTGGTCTGCGATCCCGCGGGCCGCCCCTATCCCGATCTCATCATGCGGCAGGCGAACCAGGAGCATGGCATTTTGGAAATCCGCCCCGGCAGCTCGGCGCCGCTGCCCGAACTGCCGGTGGGCTCGCTGGTCCGAATTCTGCCCAACCATGCGTGCGCCACGGCTGCACAACACACTTACTACAACGTCATCGCCGACGATCAACTCGTCGCACAGTGGCCGCGCATTCCATCAGGTTGGTAAGTACAAGGGTTGCTCCGGAGCCAGGAACATGCTCACAGGCGATGCGTTGCCCAGCTGTACGAGCACGCGGAGCCACTCCATGAGCACTACCCTCACCGATGTTCAACGTCCCCTGGCACTCGTTACTGGCGCGTCGAGCGGCATCGGCTTCGAGCTGGCGCGCAAGCTGGCCGAGCGTGGCTATGATCTGGTGATGGTTTCCGACAATGCGGAGAAGCTCAACGAAGCGGGCGACTCGCTGTCTGAAATCGACGATCTCACGCAGGTTGAAGTTGTACAGGCGGATCTGTCCCAGCGCGATGGCGTGCGCAAAGTCTATGACAGCGTCCGTGCGCTGCACCGACCCGTCGAGCTACTCGCCGCCAATGCCGGCGTCGGTGTGTATGGCGGCTTCTCCGAGGAGACCGACCTGGAAGAGGAGATCGCACTGATCAACTTGAACGTCACCTCACAGGTGCACCTGGTCAAGCTGATCTCGCGCGACATGCTCGAACAAGGCGGCGGCGACATTTTGATAACCTCTTCCGTCGCCGGCGTACTGCCGGGCCCACGCATGGCCGTGTACGCGGCGAGCAAAGCGTTCCTACGTTCGTTCGGACAGGCCATTCGCAACGAGCTCAAGGACAAGGGCATCAATGTCACCGTGCTCATGCCCGGCCCCACCGACACCGAGTTCTTCGAGCGCGCACACATGGAAGATACGGTCGTCGGCGAGTCGGCCAAGCAGGATCCGGCAGAGGTCGCCGAAGCCGCAATTCAAGCGTTGAGTGAAGGCGCCGATCACATCGTGCCCGGCGTGAAGAACAGGATGCAGGTGAGTGCCGCGAAACTGATGAGCGACGAAACCAGGGCTCGCCTCCACGGCAAACAGACTGAGCGCAAGCACTAAAGAACAAGAAATCACTGAAACTTCTGAAATGCGGACGCCGGCGCGTCGCGCTGGTCGGACCGGCGCCAATCGGCGTGAAAGATCTTCTGCAACGATTACGCGCGCGGCTACAATTACGTCCGGTGCTACGAGCGCCTGGTTCGTCATTGGATCGAGAAACCATTGTCCATGCTCAATGCCGGCATCCCGGCTCCGCCCGATAACACGCAAAAGTTGCTGAGATTGAGCATCGCACTGGTCTGGATCTGGACCGGCATCGTGTCGCTGGGCGTGTACCCGATACAAGACAGCTACGAATTGCTCGCTCGCGTGGGCATCACAGGCACCCTCGCGCCAGTGATGCTGTATGGCGCCGCCGTGCTCGACCTGTCGGTCGGCATCGCTACATTGGTTCTACAGCGACGACGCTGGCTGTGGCTGCTGCAGTTTGCGGTCATCGGCGGCTACACGATCATCATCACGTTCAAGCTACCCGAGTTTTGGCTGCACCCCTATGGCCCGCTGAGCAAGAATCTGGTGATGCTCGCCGCCATTTATCTGCTGTACACGCTGGAAGCGCGTCGATGGAATACCTCGTCGTAAAGTGGCTGCACATCCTGTCGTCGACGGTGCTGTTCGGTACGGGACTGGGCTCCGCCTTCTACATGTTCTTCACCAGTCTGACGCGCGACACGCGCGTCATCGCCACGGTGGTGCGTCATGTCGTGATCGCGGACTACGCCTTCACCACGCCGACCATCATCATTCAACCCGTCACTGGACTGTACCTGATCCATCTCGCCGGCTTTCCGCTGTCGAGCACGTGGATCGCCGTCTCGATCGCTTTGTATTTTCTCGCCGGTGCCGCCTGGCTACCCGTCGTGTGGATGCAGATAAAAATGCGGGACATGGCCGTCGCCGCGGCTGCCAATGGCACGCAGTTGCCGCAGTTGTATTGGGATTTCCTGAAGTGGTGGGTGGCGCTGGGCATCGTCGCGTTTACAGCGTTGGTGGCCGTCTTCTATTTGATGGTGGCCAAGCCGGCCTGATAGCGCTGTTGCTCACGTTCGCGGCGATACCGCAGCGTTCTCACCAGTTCCTCCAGGATGGGCATACCCGCCAGCACAAGGAAGCTCGCCAGCAGCCAGAAGCGAGTGGGATCCGAGCGCACCAGCGTCAAGGAGGCGCCACTCGGCCCCGCACTGATGGCCTGCCAATGCAGTACGCCGAAGATGGCAACCGCCATTAGCGGCAGCACGTCCATGAAGCCGTGAACGAGCTGTTCAAAGGGCGAGATATAGCGCCGAGCGTCCGTGTAGGAAACATCCAGATGTGCGAGCACCGAGTGCACCAACACGGCCGCGACCATCACCCCGAACGCCCACGCGTTCGGTTCCAGCAGCGCACCGGCCGCGAGCGCAATCAGCAACGTCAGGAACTGCAGCAGATGAAACCACGATTCCGTGCTGCCGGACGTGTGCTCGATGTCGGTCCGGCGGTGACACAGATAATCGCCCGCACCGGCTAGCAGCCAAAGCGGATAGATTCCCCACAGCAGCAACGTTTCCAGCAAGGTTTGCAGGCTCATGCCGCGCTCCGTAACCGTCGCGCTGCATAAAATTCTTCCCGTGTCAGCCAAGTTCCCTCGGCAAGGAACCATCACGGCGCTGCTTCATTCTCTGCACATGCCCACGCGAAGCAAATCCGGCACCGCACTGCTGATCCTGGACATGATTTCCGAGTATCGCTACCCGGACGCCAATCGCATCGTGCGCAGCGCGCGCAAAGCCGCGTTGAACATTGCCCGGCTGAG
The DNA here is from genome assembly GCF_003104955.1 of Steroidobacter cummioxidans. Classification (NCBI taxonomy): domain Bacteria; kingdom Pseudomonadati; phylum Pseudomonadota; class Gammaproteobacteria; order Steroidobacterales; family Steroidobacteraceae; genus Steroidobacter; species Steroidobacter cummioxidans. The sequence continues at coordinate 24,859 of NZ_LSRW01000016.1, forward strand.
GGAGCGGGCGCATGCGGCCGGAATGCCTGTGATCTATGCGAACGACACGGCCGGCAAGTGGGAATCGGACCAGAAGGACTTCGTCGACCGCTGCATGCAACCCGACTCGCCCGGGCGGAAGATCGTCCAGTTGCTCGCACCGACGCCGCAAGACTATTTCATCTTCAAGCCGCGGCACTCGGCATTCTTCGGCACGCCGCTACACACTCTGCTGCAGCGACTGAAGATCGCCAACCTGATCGCAACCGGCATCACCAGTCATCAATGCGTGCTGTTTACCGCCATGGACGCGCATGTCCGCGAGTTCAAGCTGATCATTCCGTCGGATTGCATCGGCGCCGCTGCGGCGGCGGACACCCGGCATGCCTTGTACATCTTTTCACACGCCCTGATGGCGAAAGTCGCCAGCTCGCGGCAGCTGCGCCTATAGGTAAGCCCAGATATGAACACCGCCGCTTTCTATGACATTCACACTCATGGACTGGTGCGCGTTGCCAGCTGCACGCCGCGCGTCGAAGTAGGCAATCCTGCGGCAAACCTGCAGCGGACTATAGAACTGGCCCGACTGGGACACGAGCAGCATGTCGATCTGATGCTGTTCCCAGAGCTGGGCTTGTCGGCTTACGCCATCGACGATCTGTTTCTGCAAGATGCGCTGCTACAAAGAGTCGATGACGAAATCAAAGCGCTGCTGCCAGTCTCAGAAACATTGCATCCTGTACTGATCATCGGCGCGCCGGTGCGCAGGAACGGGCGTGTCTATAACTGCGCCGTCGTGATTCATCGCGGTCAGCTGCTCGGCGTCGTGCCGAAGTCATTCCTGCCGAACTACCGCGAGTATTACGAGAAGCGCTGGTTCGCACCCGGCATTGGCACCGAAGGACTTGCGATCGCGCTTGCTGGACAGACAACCGCATTCGGCACGGATTTGATCTTCGCCTGCCGCGATGTGGCCGATTTCATATTCCATGTCGAGATCTGCGAGGACTTCTGGGCCGCGACGCCGCCTTCGACGCTTGGCGCACTCGCCGGTGCATTGATTCTCTGCAATCTCTCTGCCTCCAACATCGTCGTCGGCAAAGCCGATGAACGAGCGATCTTGTGCGCATCTCAATCCGTTCGCTGTCAGGCCGCGTACATTTACTCGGCGGCAGGGCCAGGCGAGAGCACGACGGATCTGGCGTGGGACGGACAAGCCTCGATTCACGAATTGGGTGCGCAGCTTGCCTGCACCGAGCGATTCCCGCTGGAGAGCCAGATGGCGGTCGCAGACATCGATGTCGAGCGGCTGCGGCTGGAGCGAATGCGGACGCCGACGTTCAACGACGCCGCGATCGCAGCCGGCCATCCCGAACGCCGTTTCCGCCGGATCGCCTTCAGTCATGCGCGCAAGCCCCTGGATGTGGGCCTGCGACGGCAAATCGATCGCTTCCCGTTCGTCCCCGACGATCCGGCCCGGCTGGATCGCGACTGTTACGAGACGTTCAACATCCAGGCGCAAGGCTTGATCAAACGGCTGCAGGCCACCAGCATCGAGAGGATCGCGATCGGCATCAGCGGCGGCCTGGACTCGACGCACGCGCTGCTGGTCGCCGCCAAGGCGTTCGGTCTGATGGGCCTGCCTCGCGCGAACATTCTTGGCTTCACGTTCCCGGGCTTTGCAACCAGCGAGCACACCAAGAAGAATGCGTGGGCACTGATGTGTGCGCTGGGCATCACCGCCGAAGAGATCGATATCAAACCGATGGCGAAGCAGATGCTCGCCGACCTGAAGCATCCATACGCTGCCGGCGAACAGGTATTCGATGTGACCTTCGAGAACGTGCAAGCCGGCTTGCGCACCGACTATCTGTTCCGTCTCGCCAACCAGCGCAATGCGTTGGTATTGGGGACCAGCGATCTGTCCGAACTGGCGCTGGGCTGGTGCACCTATGGTGTCGGCGATCACATGAGTCATTACAACGTCAATGGCTCGCTGGCCAAGACCATGATTCAACACCTGGTGCGCTGGGTCATCGGCAGCGGCCAATTCGACTCGGACACCGCGCAGACGCTGCGCTCCATCCTGGAAACCAAGATCTCTCCGGAGCTGGTGCCCGGCCAAGGCGCCGGCCTGCAAAGCACCGAGGCGAAGATCGGCCCGTACGAGTTGCAGGACTTCAACCTCTTCTACATCACACGCTTCGGCCTGCGGCCTTCGAAGATCGCGTTCCTGTCATGGCATGGCTGGAAAGACGAAGCCCAGGGCGCGTGGCCGGAAGGCATGGCCGCAAGCATGCGACGGTCTTATCAACTGCAGGACATCAAGCATTGGCTCGAAGTCTTCCTGCATCGGTTCTTCGCGTTGAGCCAGTTCAAGCGCTCAGCGTTGCCCAATGGACCGAAAGTCATGTCGGGCGGCAACCTATCGCCGCGGGGCGACTGGCGCGCGCCAGCGGATGGCAACGCGAAGATCTGGCTCGACGAGCTGCAGCAGAACGTGCCTTAGCCAGTGGCTTCCTGCAAAAACTCCGCGAGATAAGGCGCGGTCCGACTCCGCTTGGACTTGGCGACGCGCGCCGGCAGCCCAGTCACGACAATCGAGCCACCCTCGTCGCCCGCACCGGGCCCCATGTCGATGACCCAATCGCTGCCCGCGACCACGCGCATGTCGTGCTCTACGACGACCACTGTGTTGCCCGCCTCGACCAGACGCTCGAGTTGCACGACCAGTCGCTCCACGTCCGACGGATGCAGGCCGGTGGTGGGCTCGTCCAATACATATAATGTGTCGCCCTTGGACACGCGCTGCAGCTCGGTGGCGAGCTTGATTCGCTGAGCTTCGCCGCCGGACAGTTCCGTGGCCGCCTGCCCGAGCCGCAAATAGCCCAAGCCCACTTCGCGAAGCACATCGAGCGAGCGATGAATGTGCGGCTCGTCCTCGAAGAACTGCCACGCCGCGTCCACGGTCATCGCCAGCACTTCGGCAATGTTCTTGTCGCGATATCGAATTTCCAGGGTCTGCGCGTTGTATCGAGCCCCGTGACAGGTCGGGCACGGCGCATACACGCTCGGCAGGAACAGCAGCTCGACCATCACGAAGCCCTCGCCTTCGCAAGTCTCACAACGTCCCTTCGCGACGTTGAAGGAGAAGCGACCTGCGTCGTAGCGTCGTGAGCGCGCCGTCTTCGTCGCCGCAAACAATTTTCTGACGTAATCGAACAGCCCGGTGTAGGTCGCGAGATTGGAGCGCGGCGTGCGTCCAATGGGTTTCTGATCCACACGCACCAGTCGCTTGATTCGCTCCGTGCCGGCGGTGATCTTGCCACCCAGCGTATGCACGATGGTGCGCTCCAGCTCGCTGCCCTCCTCCTCGTCCGGCGCGACCGATTGACCGAGATGCGCGGCAACCAGCTCAACCAGCACCTGGCTCACGAGCGTCGACTTGCCCGAGCCCGACACACCAGTGACGCTGGTCAGCAAGCCGAGCGGAATCTGCGCATCCAGCTGCAGCAAGTTGTTTCGAGTCACACCGCTCAATTTCAACCAGTCACGCGGCGTTCTCGGCTCACGCGGCGGCAGCTTGAATTCGGAGAACAAGAACCGACGCGTGTGCGATGCCTTTACCGACGCCAGGCCTTTGGGCGGACCGCTATATAGAATCTCGCCGCCATGCTCGCCCGCCGCCGGGCCGACGTCCACGATCCAATCGGCATGACGAATCACGTCGAGCTCGTGCTCGACGACGAACAGCGAGTTGCCCGCTTGCTTCAGCTGATCGAGTGCGGCCAGCAGCGCCTTGGTGTCCGCCGGATGCAAACCGGCGGACGGCTCATCGAGCACATACACCACGCCGAACAGATTCGATCGCACCTGAGTGGCCAGGCGCAGCCGCTGCAACTCGCCCGGAGAGAGGGTTGGCGTACTGCGCTCCAGCGACAAATACCCCAGGCCCAGGTCGAGCATCACCGCAACACGCGCTTCCAGATCCTGGACAATGCGTTGGGTGACCAGCGCTTTCTCCGGATGCTCCGCTTCGAGCTTGCGCCAGCGCGGCGCCGTGCCCGACGCGTACGGTTGCAACAACTTCGCAAGTTCTTTGAGCGGCAGCCCAGACATCTGCGCGATGTCCAGATCGGCAAACTTCACCGCTAGCGCTTCGAGGTTCAGCCGCTTGCCTTTGCAGAGCGGACAGTCGGTGCTGACCAGATACTGCGACACCCGCTTCTTCATCAGCGGACTTTCTGTGTTCGCGAAAGTGTGCAGAACGTAGCGTCGCGCGCCTGTGAACGTTCCCTGATAGCTCGGTTCTTCCTTGCGCTTCAGCGCACGCCGCACCTCGTGCGGCTCGTAGCCTGCGTACACGGGAACGGTAGGCTGCTCGTCGGTGAACAACAGCCAATCGCGATCTTTCCTGGGCAGCTCGCGCCAGGGCTTGTCGATGTCGTAACCGAGCGTAACCGCGATGTCTCGTAAGTTTTGCCCGTGCCATGCGGGTGGCCACGCCGCAATCGCTCGCTCCCGAATGCTGAGCGACGGATCGGGGACCATCGAAGCTTCGGTGGCATCGTAAATTCTGCCCAAGCCATGGCATGTCGGACATGCACCCTGCGGCGTATTGGGCGAGAAGGATTCGGCATAGAGAAGCGCCTGACCGCGCGGATAGTCGCCAGCCCGCGAGTACAGCATACGCAGCAGATTCGACAGCATCGTCACACTGCCGACCGACGAGCGCGTTGTCGGCGAGCCACGCTGCTGTTGAAGCGCGACGGCCGGCGGCAAGCCGTCGATCTCATCGACCTGCGGCACACCCATTTGATGAAACAATCGGCGCGCATACGGCGACACCGATTCCAGGTAACGCCGCTGCGCCTCGGCGTACAGCGTGCCAAACGCGAGCGAGGATTTTCCCGACCCTGACACGCCGGTGAACACCACCAGCGCATCGCGTGGAATCTCTACATCGACATTCTTGAGATTGTGCTCGCGCGCGCCGCGGACCGTGACTCTACCGTCCCGGCGTGAATCGGTGTTTTTCATTGCTGGATAACGACTGTGACTGCGATTGGTTTCGCCAGGCACAGCGTCCTACTCCAGGCATACCCCCAACGAAACCAGCGTGCATTCTCCCATGAACCGCACATGCACCGCGCTGCTCGGGACGATCGGGCTGAGCATGGCCGCAGCGGCCAGCGCCGAGCACGACATCGAATTCATCGCAGAGCATCTGCCTGAAGCGATGATGGACAATCGCTATGCGACGCTGCCGGTCTGGGAGCTCGGCGCCGGGACGGAGAATCGCGGGTATCAAGTTCAAGCCGCCTATTCGTCGACCACCGCCGGCGACCTGAGCATCTCAGGTCCCTTGCTGTCTGTGTCAACCAGCCGGATGCTGAGTAACGAGACGCGACTGGGCGCCTTCGGTTTCTACGATCCGCTGCGCCTGCACTCCGGTTACGACACTCGACCCTTGCAAACATTGTTCGCGCCGGAGACCCCGATCGAGCGCCCCGTGGACGCGGCGTTCACCCATCTGGATGGAACGGCCACCGACTTCGGCGCCGGCCTGTTCTGGTCACGACAGGGGTCGGAAGGTTGGCTCGGCAACCAGAGCTGGGTCGCCGGCTTGCTCTGGCAACGGGTCGAGCTACGAGACTATCGATTCGACTATGCCATAACCAGCGGCCCGCAATCCGGACTGCAGGGCCAGATCGATTTCGACGGTCACTACGATCACTTCACGCCGTTCGCAGGCCTGGAGCTGCCGCGCACACGAGGCGATTGGTTATTCACGCCGCATGCGTTGTTCGCCTATCCGCTGCCGAGACGCGGCGTCCAGGGACATATCACCGGCCCCGGCTTCGATATCTATGGCGATACGGCCGGCGCCGGCAACGGCAAGCATTTCGGCGATCCGTCGCTGACTCTGGGCCTGACGGTGACTTACATTCCCTCGCATCTGTCGATCGATGCGGGCACGTTCCTCACACAAGCGTTCCTGGAACAGCAGATACATCGCGGCATCCAGAGCAACTGGCTGTTGTCGGTCACCTGGACGCCATAGACGGATACGATGCGGTGAGCGCCGTATCAGTTGCCCTCTAGCGGACGAGTTGCCGGCTTGCCCTGATCCTTCACCATGAAGACGACGAACTTGGCCGGCTCGGTCTTGCTGGCGTTCATGGACTGACGGTGAATGTCCGCCGGACCCTCACGGAAGGTTTCACCTTTGCGCACAGTGACCGGCTGCTTGCCGTCCACTTGCATGACGACCGCGCCTTCCAGCACATAGACGAACACATCGGCATCGTGCCGATGCGGTAACGAAGCGCCGCCGGGCAGATATTCAACCGTGAGGACTGTGACTTCCTTGCCGGGAATGCCGCTGAGCGGTTCGGTCATGAGTGGCTTCACGACCGCCTGGGTTTGCGAATCCGCGGCCTGACTGGCAGCGCCGAGCAGAGCCATGCCGATGGCGGCGCCGAGAGCGAGTTTGTTCATGGGAGTGCTTGTTCACAACTGCTGACAACCGCCAGAATGCGCCCGAATGCGGCTCCCTGAAAGAGCCAAAAAGGCGAACTTCGATGGAACCAATGCTGGAGCTGCCGATCCGCATCCCGCCCCGCAAATCGGGCGAGCGTCTGCGGGCGCTGCATGGGCAGCTCAAGGCAGCGATTCTCGAAGGCCGCCTGCGTCCGGGCCTGCGCTTGCCGGCCACGCGCGTGCTTGCCAGTCACTATGGAGTCTCGCGCAACACGGCAATTGCGACTTACGATCTGCTGTTGAGCGAAGGCTACATTACGACTCGGCACGGCGCGGGCACCTATGTTGCGGATGTGCTGCCAGGGGTGACGCGCCTCGCTGGTCAGAAAAAATCCAACGCCGCGCGCGTTAGGGCATTGGCCGAGTTCTGGCAACGCCCCGCGCTATTCGAGTCAGCGCCGGCGCCACAGGCGGTGCGCTATCAATTTCGGCTGGGCTGGCCCGATGTTTCCAGGTTTCCCATGGCGACCTGGCGGCGGCTGTCCGGCCGAGCGCAGCGGACGTTCGCCCGCCAGCCGCTGATCGATGAAACGTCGGCAGGCCGAGCCACCTTGCGGGAGGCGATTGCAAAACATGTTTCGTTTGCCCGCGCCGTGGCCTGCGACGCGTCCGATATCGTTGTGACCAGCGGCGCACAGCAAGCGTTCGATCTGCTCGCGCGAATTCTCGTCACGCCAAAGCGCAGTGTCATCGTCATGGAGGATCCGGGTTATCAACGCGCCCGCATGGCGTTCATAGCCGCGGGCGCAAAGATCGTTCCGGTACCGGTGGACGAGGAAGGATTGATCGTGCACAAGCTGCCGATCCATGCCAGCGCGATCTATGTGACGCCGTCGCATCAGTTCCCGACGGGCGCAGTAATGTCGCCGCGCCGTCGTGCCGAGTTGCTGGCGTTCGCCAGCGCTCACAACATCGCTATCATCGAGGATGACTACGACGCCGAGTTTCGTTTCGGCGCGCGGCCGCTCGACGCGCTGCAGACGCTGGATCGAGCCGCCACGGTGTTCTATGTCGGCACGTTCTCCAAGAGTCTGTTTCCCGACTTGCGCCTGGGATTCGTGGTTGCACCGTCATGGGCTCGGCCCGCACTGGTGGCCGCCAAACACTACGCCGATGGCCAATGCTCGCCGCTGCTGCAAGAAACCTTGGCGAGCTTCATCAGCGAAGGTCATCTGGCCCGCCACGTACGTCGCATGCGTCAGATATATAGCAGCCGGCGACAGACGCTACTCGATGGCTTGGAGAAGTATCTGAGCGCTGACCTGGCGCCGGTACCATCGGCAGCCGGCTTGCACCTCGCGGCGTTCACTCAATCTCGAGTCGATGTCGAGAAGATCGTCGCGCGGGCGATTCATCTCGGCACAGGCGTCTATTCACTGCGCCGGTTTCAGATCGGGCGGGCCAGCCGCAACGGGCTCGTATTCGGTTTCAGCAGCCTGGCCGAGCATGAAATCACCGAGGGACTGGTGCGGCTGGCGCGGGCGTTCGCGGCTAACAAGTAGTTACTGAAGTGGCTCCTCGTAGTTGCCTCGAAGTGGCCCTTCTTTGCGACCACTCGCGGCATGACATTGTGCACCATGATGTCACTACGCTCCGGTCTGCTCCGAATCGCGGCTGTAACGATGGGTACCGCACTGTCGGCACTCGCGCATTCATCCGAGCCGGCAGCCAAGAGCCGCAAGATCGTCATCGAGCGGACTGGCGAGCGTTACGAGTGGCGGCTGATACAGGCTCCAATGCCGACCATCGGCGACGGGCAGGTGCTTGTGCGTGTGCATGCGATCAGCCTGAATCGAGGCGATCTGTCGCGGCTGGAACGGCAAAACTTCGATGACGCAGCGAAGACGCCGGTGTCGGATGCCGCCGGCGAAGTCGTCGCCATCGGCCGCTCGGTGAAGAATGTTCGCAGGGGCGATCGTGTCACCAACACCTACTTCAGAAACTGGCTCGACGGTCCGTACCACGAGCGATATCTCGATGCGGTGTATGGCTGGACCATCGAAGGCGTCGCAGCGGAGTACATCGCGCTCGATGCGCGAGCGGTCGTGCCGATTGCAGAGCACCTCAACTACAACGAAGCCGCGACGTTGCCGACCACGGCAGTGACTGCATGGAATGCAGTCATCGGCCGCGCCGCCACACAGAAAGGCGACGTCGTACTGGTGCAGGGAACCGGCGGGGTATCGACGTTCGCACTTCAGTTCGCGGTCGCGGCCGGTGCACGCGTCATCGTCACCAGCAGCTCGGACGAAAAATTGGCGCATGCTGTCGCGCTCGGCGCAAAGGACGGCATCAACTATCGAAAAGAGCCTGAGTGGTCAAAGGGCGTGCTGCGGCTTACAGAGGGGCGCGGCGCGGATCTCGTGCTCGATGTGGTAGGAAAGAGCACGCTCGCGCAATCGGTAGACAGTCTCGCGGACGAAGGCACGTTGTCCATCATCGGCGGCATCACGGGTTACGACGGCTCGCTGTCCGCTTGGGGAATATTGAAGAAATCCGCGAGCGCGCAGGGCATCTTCGTGGGATCGCGCGCTGACTACCTGCGGATGAATGAGTTCATGTTGCGACATCGCCTGCACCCGCTGGTCGACCGGACCTATCCGATCGAGCAATACGCCGATGCGTTGCAAGCGATGGCGTCAGGAAACTTCATGGGCAAGATCGTGCTGACCTTCTAAGCAACACGCCGCCGAGCAGCGCTTTCGGGCGCACCCCCAAGGTCCAACTTCGCGTGTTCAGCTCAATGGCCTATGATCCCGCTACGTCGCACATCGTGGTTACCGCGCGGCGCCGCGGAGAAGGTCGCATGCAACGCTCACTCATCGTGCTGGGGCTGGTGATCGCACTGGTCGGTCTGGCCTGGCCATGGATTTCCAAGCTACCCATCGGCCGGCTGCCCGGCGACATCCTGATCGATCGGCCGGGCTTCAAGCTGTTCTTCCCGTTGACCACGATGGTGATCATCAGCCTGCTCATCTCGCTGATCCTGATGTTCTTCAGGAAGTGACGCCGACTGCGGCGATTGTTTCGTCAAAAGGCGCCTGGGCTGGCCCGGCCGGAATATTTCGCACGGCGCAACTCGTGATGCGCCTCTCAGATTTAAGTTCCTGATACCCCTGCCATGCGACTGCGGGCGGCCGCCCTCGGCATACTGCCGCAGCCCTCGGAAGACGAGAGCAGGGTGCTCGCGCCCGAGGTCGCATAAGGGAGAGTTTCTAATGTACAAGCGAATGGCTTTGAACGGACTGGCACTGCTCGGTTTGCTGTCGAGCACGACCGTTCTTGCCGAAATCCAACCCGGCTTCTATGTCGGTGCCGGCATCGGTTCGGCGACGATCGAGTTCGACGAAGAGGTCGATGATTTCAGGTTCGATGCGGACGACACCGCGTTCAAGGTGTTCGGCGGCTATAACTTCAATCAGTATTTCGCAATTGAAGCGGCCTATTTCGATGGCGGCAAGCCGAAAGAGACCGTCGTCAGCGTCCCTGGCTTCCGAGGCGACATCGAAATCGGCACCACTGGCCTGATCGCTTCGGTAATCGGCCGCCTGCCGATCGGCGATTACGTCTCCGTGTACGGCAAGCTCGGCTACGCTTCGTACGAGTCGGAGCTCAAGGGCCGCGTGAACGGCGATGTGATCGACTCGGCCACTTTCGACGACGAGGACGTTGCCTGGGGCGCCGGTATCGCGTTCAACGTCGGCCCGTCGTTCGAGCTGCGCGGCGAGTACGACAATATCGACATGGCTGATGGCGACTTCAGCATTCTGTCGGTGAACGGCGTGTACAAGTTCTGATATCGACCGAGCCAACGAGCTCGCACCGGGCCAAGGATGGCCCGGATCGCCTGACGCACGATCATGACCTGCGCTCTGAATGTTACGATCCAGCTGGATCTACATCACGCCTCGGGTCGACGGGATGATCGAGTTCTATCCGCAAATCAAATCGGTTCATATCGCCGCGGTCATGGCCAGCGGCCTGCTGTTCTTCCTCCGCGGCGCTTCGCTACACGCTGGCATGACCTGGGCGATGGCGGCGCCGGTGCGCTATTTGACCTACGCCATCGACACGGCGCTGCTAACCGCCGCACTGATGCTCGCAACCATGCTGCATCAGTATCCCTTCGTGCATGGCTGGCTTACCGTGAAGGTGCTGCTGCTCGTCGTTTACATCGTGCTGGGCACGCTCGCCCTGAAACGCGGCTCGACGAAAAAGATCCGCGTCATGTGTTGGGTGGCGGCATTGCTCGTGTACGCGTTCATCATCAGCGTTGCCCGTGCGCACAGCCCCGTCGGGATATTCAGCGGGCTGCTGACCTAGTCGCGCAGCTCGGGGAAATCCTCCTCGCGAAACTCACCCGCGGAGCGCTCGCCCACGCGCGCTCTCTCCACTTCCAGACGCCGCAACTCCACGCGGCGGATCTTTCCTGAAATGGTCTTGGGCAAGGCCGTGAACTCGATGCGGCGGACTCGCTTGTACGGTGCGAGTACCTTCTGAATGTGACGGAACACGGACAGCGCCATTTCGCGATTCGACTCGGCTCCCGCGGCCAGCACGATGTAGGCCTTGGGCAAGGCCAGTCGCATCGCATCCGGTGCCGGCACCACCGCCGCTTCCACGATCAACGCGTGCTCGATCAGCGCGCTCTCCAGCTCGAAGGGACTGATGCGGTAGTCCGATGATTTGAACACGTCGTCGGCACGACCAACGTACGTGATGTAGCCATCGCTGTCGCGGCTGGCGATATCACCGGTGCGGTAGACGGCGCCTTCGAGCTTGCGCACCGTGCCGGTCTCATCTTGATAGCCACGCATCAAGCCGGTGGGCGCAGGATTCAAGCGCAAACTGATCTCGCCTTCGTCCGCTGAATTGCCCTCCGGGTCGAGCAGCATCACCTCGTAACCGGGTAGCGGACGACCCACCGAGCCCGGTTTGATCCTTTGCCCGGGCGAGTTGCCAATGACACAAGTGGTTTCGGTCTGACCGAAGCCATCGCGAATCTGCAATCCCCAGGCGCGCGCCACCGCATCCATGACTTCTGGATTCAGCGGCTCGCCGGCACCACACAGGTTGTTCAATACGCCGCGATGAGGCGCAAGGTCTTCCTGGACCAGCATGCGCCACACCGTCGGCGGCGCGCACATCGACGTGACACCGTTCTGCGTCATCGCCTGCAGCAGCGTCAATGCATTGAAGCGACCGATGTTCGCGATGAACACCGTGGCTTCCGCATTCCAGGGAGCGAAGAAACAACTCCACGCGTGCTTCGCCCATCCCGGCGCGGACACATTCATATGGACATCGCCAGGGCGCAGCCCCAACCAGTACATCGTGGACAGTGCACCAATTGGATAACTGGCGTGCGTGTGCGAGACGAGCTTCGGCTTCGACGTCGTGCCCGACGTGAAATAAAGCAGCAGCGGATCGTCGGCGCGAGTCACGCCGTCTGGCCGGAACTCCGCTGCGCCGGCCGCGAGATCGGCGTAACTGATCCAGCCTGACTTGCGATCACCGACGACGACGCGCGTCACCGGCAAGTCGAGATCCTGAAACTTTTCAGCCAACTCGGCATCCGTGATCCAGAAGCGCACGCCGCCCAGTCGCACGCGTTCGGCCAAATCATCCGCAGTCAGCAGAGTGGTCGCGGGAATCGTGACGGCACCCAGCTTCATGCACGCCAACATCAGTTCCCACAACGCGGCACAGTTGCCGAGCATCATCAACACGCGGTCGCCACGTTTGACGCCCAACTCACGCAGGCCGTTGGCGACGCGACTGGATTGCTCAGAAAGCTCGCGGAACGTTCTGGTCGCCGCGTCGCTACCGACGATTTTCAGTGCGGTCCGATTGCCTCGCTCGCCGGCGGCGAGATGCGCATCGAACCAGTCCAGCGCCCAATTGAACTCGGTGGGTTGCGGCCAGTGAAATGAGTCGACTGCCGTCGCATAGTCTTCCCGATGTCGCAGCAACAGGTCGCGCGCCTGCAAGAATGCCTGGTTCGTCATCTCAGCGTCCTCGACCCACTACGACGCCGACATGTCATCACACGCCCGGGGGCGCAGGCAATGTCGAAAGGATTCTCGCTCAGTGCAGACTTGATGCCTGGGCCGGGACCGACGAGCCACGCGGCACGACCAACACGTCGCAGCCGGCGGCATCCATGACCTGGCTCGCAATGCTGCCGATCAGGGCCCGACGCACGCGACCGCTGCTCGTTCCCATCACCAGCAGATCGGGCTGATACATTTCGACGGCCCGCCGGATGGCGCGGGCCGGATGACTGTCGCCAATCACCACGCCATAACGGGTGTGATCGGCGCTGGTACGCCGGAGCAGATCGCGAATCTCTGCCGCGGCTTCGCGCCTGGAATGGTTGACGTAGGAGATGACTTCCTCGGTCCCTACGCCGGCGGAACGCATCATGCCTTGGTACGGAGGCTCGACGACGTGCATCACCATCGCCTGCGCTCGATCATTCAGAACCAGACTCTCTGCCGCCCGCACGGCTGCGCCGGACTCCTCCGCGACGTCGAGCGCTAACAGGACCTGTCGATACTCGGCTTCAGCGGGCCGCTGCACCATGAGCAATGGACATTGCCGAGTGTTGAGAACCTTTTCGGCAATCGTGCCTTCGAGCACATCGCGCAGGCCGCGCTTGCGATGCGGCCCGACGACCAGCAGATCGACTCGTTGCTTGTCGATCGAATCGAGAATCAGGCGGGCCGGGCTGCCGGTGCGAACCGCAACTTCGGGCGGCGGACCGAAACGCCAGGCCGGAGCACGAGCGCGCGAGTTGAGACCTGCGATGGCTTGCTGCAGCGACTGTTCGAGATTGAGCTCGGAGATCGTCGGTACGACCACGTGCAACAGAGACAGCGGTGCGTGAAGTTGTTCGGCGAGCATTCCCGCACGGTCGAGCGCAGCTTCGCTCTTTGGCAACAAATCAGTCGCACACATCAGTCTCGGCATCTACGCGCCCTCCTCACCTCTGCAATCGCTAATGAGCTCCCGCAAGCACTACCGGCTGCACGGATTCGATTCGCAAGCGACGCACGCCGCCCGGCATCTGCCATTCGACTTCATCGCCTTCTCGGTTGCCGAGCAGCGCGGTACCGAGCGGCGCCAGCACAGAAATACGACGTGCACTGACATTGGCCTCGGCGGGACCCACGAGCGTCAGCTCCTGCCGCGTGCCATTGCTCAAATCCAGAATGCGTAGCGGCTTGTGCATCGTGACCACGTCGGCTGCGACCTGCTCGGGCTGCAACACCTGGGCACGCTCCAGCTCCAGGCTCAGCTCTTCCAGATGCTCCTGATCATGGCCTTGGGCGGCACGAGCGAGCAGACCGCGCAGCACGCGGGCATCGGGCTCGGAAATCACGATCGGATGATCACGCATCATTCACTCCTAGCAAGGTTTGAGAGCATGGTGCAGGCTATGCTCAGTTCGATCAATTAGAATTATTCTTGTAATCCGTTCGCTACTGTCGAAGCTTCTAGCTTCCTGGAGACGCCATGAATGCCGTGATACGGAGGCTCAACTACCAGCATTTGCTGTACTTCTGGTCGGTGGTGCGTACGGGCAGTCTCACGCGTGCGTGCGAAGAACTCGCACTGGCCGCGCCGACGATCAGTGCGCAGCTGCGCACGCTCGAAGAGCGCCTCGGCGAGAAACTGCTGGTGAAGTCGGGCCGCACGCTCGTGCCGACCGAAGTCGGCCGCATGGTCTACAGCTATGCGAACGAGATTTTCGGACTCGGTCAGGAACTGATGGAAGCCCTCGAGCAGCGCCCGTCGTCGCGCCCATTGAAATTGCTGATTGGCATCGACGACGTGCTGCCGAAGGAGATTGCTTATCGCATCGTCGAGCCGGGTTTGCAATTGAAGCAGTCGGTGCGCGTCATCTGCCGCGAAGGGACCCTGGAGCGGCTGGTCGCCGATCTGGCGATTCACGAAATCGACGTGGTGCTCTCGGATTCCCCGGTTACGCCCTCACTTAACGTTCGTGCCTACAGTCATCCACTGGGCAGCTGCAATGTCTACTGGATGGCGACGCCCACTTTGGCCAAGACGCTGCGCCGTGATTTTCCGAAGTCTCTGGACGGAGTACCCGTGCTGTTACCCACCGATGACACTGCGATCCGTCGCGCGCTCGACCAATGGCTCGATCGTCAAGGCGTGCGCCCGCTGCTGCTCGGCGAGTTCGAGGACTACGCGATGCTGCGTGAGTTCGCGCGCGAAGGACATGGCTTCGCGCCGGTGCCCTCCGTGCTGGAATCATCCTTTCGCCGGCAGCACGGATTCGTGCGCATCGGACTGGCAAAAGGCGTGAAATCGGAGTTTTACGCCATCTCGGCGGAACGCAAGATCAAACATCCCGCCGTGGCCGCGATGACGGACAACGCCCGTCAGTTGTTCTCGCAAAATTGAGCTCGTGAGTTGCCCGAGATCGAAACATGCTCTAGCCTGCCGTGTACCAATGCATACGCCACTCACATCACAGACGCGAATTTCGAGCATGAGCGGGCCCACGTGGCTCGCGCTCATCGCCGTCGTCTGGTGGGCGGCGTTGCTGAATCCGGCGCAGGCTGGGTCGTTCGCAACGGGCATTTTCGATGCTACCGATCTGCCGGCTACCGTTGCCTCGGCGAATCGGCATCTGTCGCTGCAGACAAACGATCGCCGCCGCGCTGAGACAATGCGCGACGGCAGCGTGCCGATTGCACTCACACCCAAGCTCATCGCCGAAGTCTCTTTCGAGCCAGTGCCGTGGCTCGGCATCACGACTCATCGGCCCATTGCGCGGCCGACTCACTCCCCCGCTCAACCCAGAGCGCCTCCCGCAAACACCTGATCGGTGTCATTTCGTTCCGGTCGAGATCGCTGCCTGACGCAGTGACGGCCGGCATGCGCGCGCGTCGCGTAGATCGAACGGGAGAATCTCGTGGTTCCATCCAAGTGGAAGCTCGTGCTGTACGGGCTCATCATCGCCGTTGGCACATTCATCGCACTACCCAGCCTCTTTACTGCTCAGCAAGTGGAGTCGTGGCCTGACTGGCTGCCGCGCAAGCAGGTCGCACTGGGACTGGACTTGCGTGGTGGCGCGCACATGGTGCTCGAGATCGACGAGCGCGCGCTGCAAAAGGAAATCGAAGAGGAAGGTCTCGATGCCAGCGCCGCGCTTGCGCGTCGGCAGTCGGCACTTCAGCAAAGTATCGAGATCGTCCGACGGCGTATCGACGCCATCGGCGTCGCCGAGCCTACGGTGCAGGCACTCGGCACCAGTCGCATTCTGGTGCAGCTGCCGGGCTTGCAAGATCCAGCCGCGATTCGGACCTTGCTGGGCAGCACCGCAAAACTGACGTTCCACCGTGTCGAATCGTGGAGCGTGCCCGGCCGAGGCACGCCAGCCATTGGCACCATCCGCGTTCCAGCATCGGATGAAGACATCGAATACGTCCTGCAACAGCGCCCGATGCTTCAGGGCGAGCGACTCGTACAGGCGAATAGCGGGCTCGATAGCCGCACCGGCCGACCAGTGGTTTCGTTCCGCTTCGATGACGCGGGCGCCAAGGAATTCGCCAAGATCACCAGCGACAACGTCGGCAGGCAATTCGCCATCGTGCTCGACGGCAAAGTCATCAGCGCTCCGGTGATCCAGGAGCCGATCATCGGCGGCTCAGGGCAGATCACAGGCAACTTCACCACAGCGGAGACCAGTTCGCTGTCCGCGCTGCTGCGCGCCGGCGCGTTGCCGGTACCGTTGCACATCATTCAGGAAGGCATGGTGGGGCCGGATCTCGGCAGTGATGCCATTCGCATGGGCGCGGTCACGGGCGCTGCCGGCCTGCTGTTCGTGCTGGCATTCATGACCGTGCTCTATCGCGGCTGGGGCGTCGTCGCCAATCTGGCGCTGCTCGTGAACGTCCTGCTCACCCTTGCCGCGGTGACCTTACTCGGCGTTACGCTGACGTTGCCGGGTATCGCCGGCATCGTGCTGGGCATTGGCCTGGCGGTCGACGCAAACGTTCTGATCAACGAACGCATTCGTGAAGAAACACGCAATGGCAAGTCGGCCCAAGCGGCGTTGAAGAATGGCTTCGATCGCGCCTATTCCACCATTGTCGATTCCAACGTCACCGCATTGATTGCGACGGCGCTGCTGTTCTGGCTCGGCTCCGGGCCGGTGCAAGGATTCGCCGTGACCATGGCGCTCGGCATCGGCATCTCGCTGTTCACGGCGGTCGCAGTCGTCAAAGCGATCATGTCGTTGTGGCTGCGATGGAAGCGGCCGAAACAGTTCATCATCGGCTCGCTGCTGCCCGCGCGCTGGCGCAGCGCGACGCCGAATTTCCAGTTCATGCGTGCGCGTTTCGTCGGCCTCGGCGTATCGCTGGTGCTATCGGTTGCCTCGCTGCTGCTGTTCGTCAAGCCTGGCTTGAACTACGGCGTAGATTTCACCGGCGGCACCATCATCGAAGCCTCTGCGCCTGCAGCCATGCAGCTGGCGGAGCTTCGCTCTCATCTGGAACGAGCCGACCTCGGCGAAGTGAGCCTGCAGCAGGCCAACGACAGTGGCACGACCATTCTCGTCCGCATTCAGCAGCAGCCCGATGCGGGAGCCTCGGCGCAAACCGAAGTTGCCGAGCGCGCCAAAGCAGCCATCCTCGAAGCCGAGCCCACAGCGAGCTTCGACCGGGTCGACATCATCGGCCCGAAGATCAGCGACGAGCTGACGGATGCGGGCATTCTCGCCGTGCTGTTCGCGAGCGTCGCGATGTTCATCTACATCTGGATCCGCTTCGACTGGCATTTCGGCGTGGGCGCCATCGCGACCCTGGTGCTCGATACCACCAAGGTGATCGGCTTCTTCGCGCTGACCGGGCTGGAGTTCAACCTGACCGCGATCGCCGCGCTCTTGACGTTGATTGGCTATTCGGTCAACGACAAGGTGGTGGTGTACGACCGTATGCGCGAGAACATGCGGCTGTATCCAAACCTTCCGTTGCGTCAGATGATCGACCGAAGCATCAACGAAACGCTGGCTCGCTCGATCTTCACCTCGGCGACGGCATTTCTCGCCATGCTGCCGATGGCACTGTGGGGTGGCGCAACCGTGTCCAGTTTCGCCGTGCCGATGGTGTTCGGCATCATCGTGGCCGCCAGCTCGTCTGTGTTCATCGCCGCGCCGATCCTGTTGTTCCTCGGCGAGCGGATCAAACAGCGTCCTGCTGCTCCTATGCAGGAGGTCACGCCATGATGCGCAAGCTCACGCGGGGTCGGTGACATCGGACACAGCATCCACGACCAAGTCGAACTCACGGTGCCCGTCGCCGACGAGCACCGTGAGAACGACCATCACTGTGGTGGCGGCCACCTTCGTGCGGGGCAACCCGAGTCGTGCGCGAAGGCCGACGGCTCGGAGGTCATGCTCAGAACTCCTGCCAGGCCGTATCGTGCCCGCTCACCTTCGCGACCGGCGCAGTCGCAGCTGCTTGCCTCAGGGCGGGCCTCGACGGCTGCGTCGGACGACGCATCGGCGTAACTGCGGACTTGTGCGTGTTGGTAGTCGGCTTGACTGGCACACCAGACAACTCGATGGTACGGAACTGTCCCACCTGCTCCACCAGGCCCTGCGCCTGCTGCTCCAACGTCTTGCTCGCCGCCGACGCCTGTTCGACCAGCGCCGCGTTCTGCTGCGTCGTCGCGTCCATCTGCGACACGGCGTTGTTGACTTGATCGATACCCTGCGCCTGCTCGTCGCTCGCCGCGGTAATCTCGGCCACGATGTCACTAACGCGTTTCACGGCCTCCATGATGTCGTTGAGCGTGCGCCCGGACTCGTCGACCAGCTCCGATCCGACCTGCACTTTGTCGACCGAATCTTTGATGAGATCTTTGATCTCCTTCGCTGCCGTGGCGCTGCGCTGAGCGAGACTGCGCACTTCGCTCGCGACGACCGCGAATCCGCGGCCCTGCTCACCCGCGCGAGCCGCCTCAACCGCCGCATTGAGCGCGAGTAAGTTCGTCTGGAACGCGATCTCGTCGATGACGCTGATGATGTCCGCGATCTTACGGCTCGAACCGTTGATCTCCTCCATCGCCTGCACCGCGCGCTGCACGACAGCCCCACCCTTCTCCGCATGCGAGCGTGCGTTGGTCGACAGCTGATTCGCCTGGCGAGCATTGTCCGCATTCTGTCTCACCGTCGCGGTCATCTGCTCCATGCTCGAAGCAGTTTCTTCGAGCGCCGCGGCCTGCTCTTGCGTGCGCTGACTCAGATCGTCGTTGCCACGGGCGATTTGCAGCGTACCCGTCGAAATGGCGCTCGATAGCGACTTCGTCGTCGTTACGATGTCATGCAGCTTTTCGATGAAGCCGTTGAGCGAGCTGGAAATCTCGCCAAATTCCGCGTTCAACTGCGGCACACGGTAGGTCAGATCGCCATCGCCGGCGCGCAGGTCTTCGGTTGCGCGCAGCACCTGGCGCAGCGGATTCACGACACTGCGGGCGATTAGCAAGGCCAGTGCCATCGACAATGCGATCGCGAGCGCGCCGCCGCCCAGGAGCACGAGATCCAGCGTCTTGCGAGCAGCGGCAGCGATGGCCGTTCGCTCGTCAAGGAGGTCGCTCTCGACGTCCACGATCTCAGAGAGCCTGGCACGCATTGCATCCATGCCCTGCTTGCCACGCGCCTCGCGCTCGAACTGCACTAGCTCGTCCATGGAGCTGGTACCGGCGTTCACCTGCCGACGCAATGCGAACGATGGCTCTACGGCTTGTTGCGTCCATTCCTGCAGCAAGCGATTCAATTCATCCAGCCGACGCTGCTGCGCCGGATTGTCGGAGGTCAGCTCTCGAATTGCATCGAAGCTGTCCTTGAACCCCTTCTGCCCATCCTGGAACGGCTCGAGGAACGAATCGGTGCCGGTGATCACGTACCCGCGCTGGCCGGTCTCCATGTTGATCAGCGACTGCAGGATACGATCGGCTCGCTGAATTACCTCGTAGGTATGGATGTTCATTTCCTGCGAGTGGAGCTGCTTGACCTGGCTGACCTTTGCGGCCGCGATCAGACCGATCAGGACCGCGACGATGATGCCGAAGGCCACCATTAGCCGTGCTTTGATTCTCAGTCTCGAAAAGCTCATGACGTCCCGCCCATGCCTGTTTCTGCCTCATCGCCTTCGCATTAACCCGATGGGTAACACTTCGACACCGGCGGGTAGGTTCTTGAGAGCAGAACGCCTTTTTCAGGTCGAGCCTGACACGGCTAGTCGGGCAATGGTTGAGAAGACCCTCCGATCCAAGGCGGGCGATCGCGCTCAAGTCGATCACAATGACTTCGAAACATTTCGAAAGAGAGCGTTGAGACACTGAGCCAAAATGTCATCTGTTGTCTCAGTGCACGAACTCTCACGCGTTCGCGAAATAAAACCGCGCGGCGCGCGAGCAGATAGGAAACATCGATGGGATCGCGAGTGCAGACGGAGCTGCAGCCCGGCATGGCGAACGCTTGCTGATTGGTCCCGCAACCACAGGGACTGCGTCGTGGAGCGAGTGTCGAAGGTATGTGAAGAATGGCGCGCCCGGAGAGATTCGAACTCCCGACCTCATGGTTCGTAGCCATGCGCTCTATCCAACTGAGCTACGGGCGCACACTGACCTGGCCGACGGCTTGAGCCGCCCATCCATCCGCCGCAGGCCGAATGCCGTTCACTTGCATGAGCCGGATCGGGGCAGCGGGGCCATGTCGCAAGCGGGGCTGGAGTCGCCGGCCGTTTCGGGGCCGTCTCGACGCTGAGGGCTTTTTCCTTAGCAGGATCAGTTACTTACCAGATCCCACCGAACCCTTTGCCGAGCCATCCGCTGACATTCTCGGGCGCATTCGCCGCGAGGGCGCGCATCCTACCACAACAATCGGCAGATGCAGCTACTCTGTGCTGGAAGGCCGCAAAATTCTTTGCCCCGCCCGCCACCAGCCCGCGCGCGCCACGCACCCTCGCGAGTGCGTCGCCACGCCCGTGTCGACCCAGTGAGCGCATCGCTCGCATCGATGATGGCGAACGCACCGACGGTGCGCACGCGCGCGAGTGTCGACGATCTGTACAAATGAATCGCCAGCAGCGACTGGCGAATTTTCCGACAGCATCACAGCACAGCGATTGATTGCGATGACTGTCGTTCTGCCTCATCATTCACCGGCTTTTTTGCACGAGTATCGCTGAGGGAAGTTTATGGCTGCGCGGGTGAGCGCCTCGAAGGCAAATAAGAAAACGGAAGTGCAGTCGCACAAGCATGAATTACGAACCGAGGTTCAGGAATTCAAGCGGCGGCGGATTCTGGAGCAATCACGTGAGTTGTTTTTTGCACAGGGCTATGAAGCGACCACTCTCGACACGATCGCTGCCGAGCTGAAAGTCTGTCTCTTATACACATCTGACGCTGC